>DATMIN010000196.1:0-18180 GCA_035554275.1 Burkholderiaceae bacterium | reverse complement strand
GACCGGCGCGATCATGACGATGGGCGTGGCCACCGCGAACTCGATCCTGCTGGTCTCGTTCGCGCGCCAGCGCCTGCTGGATGGCGCCGACGCGCTGACGGCCGCGCTCGACGCCGGCGCCACTCGCATCCGCCCGGTGCTGATGACGGCGCTGGCGATGATCATCGGCATGATCCCGATGGCGCTCGGCCTCGGCGAAGGCGCCGAGCAGAACGCGCCGCTCGGCCGCGCGGTGATCGGTGGGCTGCTGTTCGCCACGGTCTCGACGCTGCTGTTCGTGCCGGTCGTCTTCGCCGGCATCCACGGCCGCCTCGTGCAGCGCCGCGCCCACCGTTCATTGCACGTGCCGACGCACCAACCGCCGCACCCCTCGCCGCAGGAGTCCTGACCCGTGACCGAACCCCTCCACGCCGGGCCCGGCCCGAGCGCCGTCGCCGACGACGCGCCGCAGCGCCGCCAGATGGCGCGGCGCGCGAAGCTCGCGGCGATCGTCGTGCTGCTGCTGCTCGCGCTCGGCGCCGGCCGCACGCTCTGGAGCCGCGTGGCGAACGCGAAGGCGCTCGAGACCGGCACCGCCGAGCGTGCGCAGACGTACGTCAAGACCACCGTCGCGAAAGGCAGCGACACCAGCCAGACGATCGCGCTGCCCGGCACGCTGCAGGGCCAGGTGCAGGCGCCGATCGCGGCGCGCGCCAGCGGCTACCTGAAGCGCTGGACCAAGGACATCGGCGCGAGCGTCGAGAAAGGCGAGCTGCTCGCCGAGATCGAGACGCCCGAGATCGACCAGCAGCTCTCGCAGGCGGTGGCCGCGCGAGCGCAGGCCGCCGCCAGCCTCGACCTCGCGAAGAGCTCGCTCGCGCGCTGGGAAGGCCTGCGCCAGAAAGACGTGGTCTCGCAGCAGGAGCTCGACGAGCGCCGCAGCGCCGCCGCGCAGGCCGCCGCCAATGTCTCGGCCGCCGACGCCAACGTGCAGCGGCTGCGCCAGACCGAAGGCTTCAAGCGCGTCACCGCACCGTTCGCCGGCGTGATCACGCGCCGCAACGTCGATGTCGGCGATCTGATCGACGCCGGCGGCGGCACCAGCCGCGCCCTGTTCGTGCTGACGCAGGCCGGCGCGCTGCGCGTCTACGTCAACGTGCCGCAGGCGTATGCGCAGCTCGTCAAGCCGGGGCAGAAGGTCACGATCACGCAATCGGAGCTGCGCGGCCAGAAGTTCAGCGGCGAGGTCGCACGCACCAGCGCCTCGCTCGACCAGGCCACGCGCACGATGCAGGTCGAGATCGCGCTGCCCAACCCCGGCGGCGCGCTGCTGCCCGGCGCCTACGTGCAGGTGCTGCTGCCGCTCGCGAGCACGGCCGGGCTGGCCGTCCCGACCAACACGCTCTTGATCCGCGCCGAGGGCATCCGCGTCGCGGTCGTCGACGCGAACAGCACCGTGGCGCTGCGGCCGGTGAAGATCGGCCGCAACCTCGGCGAGACGGTCGAGGTGCTCGACGGCATCAAGAGCGCCGACGTGCTGGTGCTGAACCCGCCCGATTCGCTGGTCGACGGCGACAAGGTCGTGGTCGCGCCGGCCGCGGCCGCTTCGGGTGCGGCTTCAGGCGCAGCCTCGGGCGCGAGGCCCGTGCCGTGAGACACCACGGCGCGGCCGCCGCCGCGCTCGCGCTGCTGCTCGCGGCCTGCGCCGCGGCGCCGCCGTATCGCGCGCCCGAGGTTGCGCTGCCCGCGGCGTGGAAGCCCGAAGCGCCGTGGCGCGAGAGCGCGCCGGCCGACGCCGCCGCGAAAGGCCCGTGGTGGCAGCGCTTCGGCGATGCGCGACTCGACGCGCTCGAAGCCCAGGCGCTGGCCGCGAACCCGAACTTGCAGCTTGCCGCCGCGCGGCTCGCGCAGGCGCGCGCGCAGGTCGGCGCCGCGTCGGCGGCCCTCTTCCCGCAGGTCGGCCTCGGCGCGCGCGCGCAGCGGCTGAAGATCTCGGCGAACCGGCCGCTGAGCAGCTACGCGTCGCCGAACGTCTCGACCGTGCAGAACGACTTCGCGCTCGCGCTCAACGTCAACTACGAGCTCGATCTCTCGGGCCGCGTGCGCAGCGTGATCGAGGGCGTGCGCGCGAGCGCCGAGCAATCGGCGATCGACCTCGAGAACACGCGCCTCTTGCTCAGCGCCGACCTCGCCACCGCCTACTTCAACCTGCGCGGCCTCGACGCCGAGATCGACGTGCTCACGCGCGGCATCGCGCTGCAGCGGCGCGCGCTGCAGTTCGTGACGCAGCGCCACGAGGGCGGCGCGATCTCGGGCCTCGACGTCGCGCAGCAACAGGCGCTGCTCGACACCACGCTGACGCAGCTCGAGCTGCTGAAGCGCCAGCGCGACCCGTTCGAGCACGCGATCGCCACGCTCACCGGCACGCCGGCGCCGCAGTTCACGCTCGCGCCCGACCCGAACGCACCGCTGCTCGCGTGGGCGCCGCCGCCGATCGCGCTCGGCGTGCCCTCCGACGTGCTCGAGCGCCGGCCCGACGTGGCCGCGGCCGAGCGCGCGATGGCCGCGGCCAACGCGCAGATCGGCGTCGCGCGCGCGGCCTACTACCCGAGCATCACCCTCGCGCCGTCGCTCGGCGTCGACAGCCGGGCGTTGTCGAGCCTGTTCGATGCGCCGAGCCTGCTGTGGTCGATCGGCGTCAGCGCGACGCAGACCCTCTTCGACGGCGGGCGCATCCAGGCCAACATCGACTTCGCCGCCGCCGGCTACGACGCCACCGTCGCCACCTACCGGCGCACCGTGCTCACCGCGATGCAGGAGGTCGAGGACGGCATCTCGGGCCTGGCCGCGCTCGACCGCGCGCAGACCCAGGCCGGCGCCGCGGTGACGAGCGCGCGCCGCGTGCTCTCGATGGCGAACGACCGCTACGAGGGCGGCGCGACCACCTACCTCGACGTGATCAACGCGCAGCAGCAGCTGCTGACGGCCGAACGCCAGGCCACGCAGCTCGCGAGCCAGCGCCGCGTGACCGCGGTGTTCCTCGTCAAGGCGCTCGGCGGCGGCTGGCAGCGCGACGGCGAACGACAGTCGCGCGCGCCGTAGGTAGCATCGGGGCTGAGACCCAAACACAGCCCGGAGGCGCCGCGATGCAACTGATCGGCATGCTCGATTCGCCCTACGTGCGCCGCGTCGCGGTCTCGCTGCAGTTGCTCGGGCTGGCGTTCGAGCACCAGTCGATCTCGGTCTTCCGCGGCATCCCGCAATTCAAGGCGATCAACCCGGTCGTCAAGGCGCCGACGCTCGTCTGCGACGACGGCACCGTGCTGATGGACTCGACGCTGATCGTCGACTACGCCGAGGCGCTGGCCGCGATGAATGTGCCGGCGAAGACGCTGATGCCGAGGGGCCTCGCCGAGCGCCAGCACGCGCTGCGCGTGATCGGCCTCGCGCTCGCCGCCTGCGAGAAGAGCGTGCAGCTCGTCTACGAGCGCAACGTGCGCCCGCCGGAGAAGCTGCATCAGCCCTGGGTCGAGCGCGTGACCGGCCAGCTGCGCGCGGCCTGCGACGCGCTCGAAGCCGAACTCGCGCGACAGCCGCTGGCGACGACGAGCGCGACGATCGATCAGGCGGGGGTGACCGCCGCGGTGACGTGGAAGTTCATCCGCGAGACGACGCCGAAGGATGCGGCGATCGAGGCGTATCCGCGCCTGCAGGCGCATTCGGCGGTGGCAGAGGGGCTGACGGAGTTCGCCGCGGCGCCGCATGGGGATGGGGTGTACCGGGGGCGGGGATGAGTCGACCGCACCGGCACGTTCGATCCGGACGCCATCGCTGCGCCCGTCGTGCGCTGTCTAAAGCGTCCTCTGCAACAGCCAGAACAGGCCCGTCATCGAGATCAGCAGCGACAGCACCCGGGTGACGCCCGGCCCGAAATGTCGACGGGCCAGCCACACCAGCGCCGGTGCGAGCGCCAGCACGAGCAGCGCCTGACCGGCTTCGACGCCGAGGTTGAAGCCGAGCAGCGCGCGGGCCAGCGGCCAGCCGTGCAGATGAAGTTCGGTGAGCGCCTCGGAGAAGGCCAGGCCGTGCACGAGGCCGAAGCCGAAGGTGACGGCGTGGCGCCGAAGCGCGCCGCGGCGCGTCGCGGTGCGGTCGCGGCGCAGCACGTTCTCAAGCGCAACCCAGACGATCGACGCGGCGATCATCGGCTCCACCCACACCGGCGATGCACCCTGCGCCCAGCCCAGCGTCGCCGCCGCCAGGCTCAGGCTGTGCGCCGCGGTGAACGCGGTCACGGTGATCAGCAGCGAGCGCAACCCGCTGGCGCCGAGCAGCAGCGCGGCGAGAAACAGCAGGTGATCGGCGCCGCTCAGGATGTGCTCGGCGCCCAGGCGCAGGAAGCCGGCGAAGCCCGAGACCGCCGGATGGCCGAAGTCGAAGCTCGCCTGCGGGTGCTCGGCGTCGAGCACGCGTTCTTCATGCGTGCCGTCGGGGCGCGTCACGCTGACGATGCTGCGGTAGTGCGCGCCGAACGGCGTGCTCAGGCTGTCGCGCAGACTCAAGCTGCCTGGTGCGCCGCCGCAGGCGAAGTCGACCGCCACGACGACGCGGTCCGCGCCGGCCGCGTCGCCGGCGTTCGAGGCCTGCAGGCGGGTGCGGCGGATGCGGCAGGCCTGGCCGTCCACGCCGAGCCCGAGATGCTGCTGCAGCAACTGCCCGACCTGCTGCGCGGCAGCGCCGTCGCCGGCGGCCGCGCGCAGCAGCGGCGCGGCACCTGCGCCGACCTCGGCCGGCGACAGCGTGAGCCGGTAGGCGACCTGCTCGCCATCGGTCTGCAGCGTCGCCAGGCCGGTGCTCGTGGTGTGCGCCTGGGCGGCGGCGACGAACAGCACGGCGATCAGGGCCAGCCGCCGCATCAGCGCGCCTCCTGGGCGAGCAGCGGCTCCCACGCGTCGGCCACGTACGCCGGCATCAGCAGCAGCGCCTCGATGCCCCCGCTTCGCGTGCGCACGTAGCGGGCCAGGCCGATCGGGTTGGTCGACCCGAAGTCGATCTCGAACCAGCGGCCGTCGGCGGTCTGGGCGCGAACCCGCAGCGCCGGCGGGTCGAGGCTGAACGCCGGTGCCGCGCTGTCGAAGCTGCGTTCGGGCGCGGTGTTGTGCAGCAGGCGCAGCCCGCTCTCGATCGCCGCGCCCGTGGCCGCATCGAGGGGCGCGTTCGCGCCGGCGCGCTGCCAGGCGGCGCCGCGGCGCTCGAAGCGCAGCTCGCGCTGCGGCGTGGCAAGCTGCAACGCCACGATGTCCGGCGTGGCGATGTGACGCATGGTGCCCGCGGCTTCGTAATCGTTCAGGCTCTTCTGGCGGTCCGGGCTGTGCCCTGCGAGCGCCAGCAGCACGAGCAGCGCCGCGACGGCGGCGACGGTCCACGCGTGGCGCTTCAACACGGCCATGTCCGGCACACGCGCCTCAAAAGCGGCGCCGCCACCAGACGGCGACACCGAGCGCGGCGCACAGGCCCGGCAGCAGCAGCACGCAGCCGACGAAGATGGCCTGCATCTGCGAGTTCGTGAGCACCACCGTCGGCAGCACCTCGACCGGCGGCTTCATCGCCGGCCCGCGCGGCTCGCCGCGCAGCCAGGCCAGCAGACCCAGCATCAGATCGGCGTTCGCGAGGTACGGGTAGAACGAGTTGCTGGCGAAGTCGGCGTCGCCGACGACGGCGAGGCGAAACGGCGGCATGCCCGCGCCGAGCCGGCCTTCGCTGGCGATCGCGAGGGCGCGCGCGCCGACGCGGCCGACCGCGTCGTTGGCGCTCTTGCCGCTGCTGCCCGCGCCGGCGCCCGTGACGACGGTCGAGTTCGCGCTGCTCGAGAACAGCACGGTGCTGCGCACGCCCGAGGCGGGCACCGGTTCGAGCGGGCGCGCGCCGGGGAAGAAGCTCATCGCCAGCCCGAGCGTCGCCGGGTGGACCGTGTACTTCTCGATCGCGACCATCTGCTCGTCCGAGAAGTAATGGCTGGTCGGGTCGACGACGACGCCGCTGCCGACCCGCACACCGGCGCGCTCCAGCAGCGCGGCGAGTTCGGCGCCCAGCGCGTAGTCGGGCTCGATCAGCATCAGCAGCTTGCCGCCGCCTTCGAGGTAGCGCGCGAGCTGCGCCACGTCGGGCGGCGCATACGGCGTGCGCGGGTTGGCGTCGACGAGCGCGGCGCAATCGGCCGGCACGCCCTCGCTGCCGCCGGTCGCCAGGTTGAGCTTGCGCACCGTGTAGCCGAGCTTGTCGAGCGCGCGCCGCAGCCGGCCGATGCCGTGGTCCTGCATGTTCACGACCGCCGTGCCGCCGGCGTCGTGGTTGTGCGCCTGGCTGCCTTCGAAGTGGGTGTGGAAGGCGACGTTGTCGATGTCGTACTCGCCGTGGCCGGTCAGGAAGCACAGCGGCCGCTTGTCGTCGCGCAGCAGGCGCAGCAGGCCGAGCGCGATCTCGCGGTCTTCGGTGCTGATGACCTCGATGCGGCGCTCGCCGGCGATCAGCAGCGCGGCGTTGTACATGCGCACGCCGAGCTGGCTGGCCAGCGCCGGCTGCTGGTCGGGGTCGATGGTGCGCACCTTCAGGTGCGGTGTCACCTTGCCCATGATCTCGACCATCTCCTTCGCCGCGCGGCCGGCCGGGTTCTGCTGCTGGTAGAAATAGATCAGCTCCACATCCTGCGTCAGGTCGCGCAGCACCTGCAGCGTTTCGGGTGCGGGCGTGAACGCTTCTTCGCGGGTGACGTCGAAGTGCTGGTCGTTGCGGTACGAGACCACGTTGGCCAGCAGCGCGGCGAGCAAGACGCCGGCAACGCCCGCGGCGCGCCACGGCAGCCGCGCGCGGCCCTGCCCGAGCGGCGCCCGCAGGCCCGCGGCGAACAGCAGCACCAGTGCGGCCAGCACGACGAGATGGATGACGATGGGCATGATTCGACGGGCCTCTCAGCGGTCGGCCAGCCGGCGGCTGGCGAGCCACAGCGCGCCCAGCGCCAAGGTGACGAAATACATCGCGTCGGACAGGAACACCGAGCCGGTGACCAGCGGCTTGAAGTGCCCGATCAGCGACAGGTTCAGCGCGATCGGTTCGAGCCCGGCCGGCAGCATCGGCGCGACCGAGTCGGCGAACCACAGCATCAGGAACGCGCCGAGCGACAGCGCCGCGGCGATGACCTGGTTCTCGGTCAGGCTCGAAGCGAGCAGGCCGACCGCGACGAGCGCGGCGCCGAGCAGCGCCATCGCGCCGTAGCCGATCAGGATCGGCCCCCAGTCGGGCTCGCCGACCCAGGCCAGCACCAGCGCGAACGCGCCCGACAGCGCGTAGATCACCAGCATCACGGCCCAGGTGGCGACGAACTTGGCGAGCACGACCCACACTTCGCCGACCGGCGCCGTGAGCAGCAGCTCGAGCGTGTCGTTGCGGCGCTCTTCGGCGACCGCGCGCATCGTCAGCACCGGCGTGAGCAGGATCGACAGCACGTACATCTGGTGGAAGATGTAGTTCAGGTTCGCGACCTTGGTGGCGAACAGGGTCAGGCTGAAGGTGTAGCCCAGCACGAGCAGGAACACGGCTGCGAGCGTGTACGCGATCGGCGAGAGCAGCGCGGCGTTGAGTTCCTTGCGGGCGAGGACGAAGAAGGGGTTCATTGCACGGGGGTGTCGGAATGGGCGGTACAGATGACGACCCGCAGGTCGGCGTCGGCCTGCCAGAGCCGCTCGATCGTCTCGACGCCGTCCCAGCCCGGTGGCATGCGCATGTCGACGAAAGCCAGCGCGTGGGGCCGTTCCGCCGCCGCCGCATCCTGTACCTTGGTCAGGCCTTCCTGGCCCTGGCAGGCGGAGTCCCGCTCGAAGCTGGCCGCGATGGCCGCCGGCGCGTCGCCGAACAGCTCGTCTTCGAAGGCACCGACGGCGCCGTGCGGCAAGAAGATCTTGCGGAAGTCTTCGTGGATCGCGGGCATGTCGTCGACCAACAGGATGCGTCGATTCGATGAGGGGGTTTAGGGCTTGCCTGTCGGGAGGTCGACAGGAATCTCCAGCGTCAGGGTGGCGCCTTGTCCGCAGCCATCGCTGTGTACTTTCAAGTTGCCGCCCATTTCCTGCGCCGCCAGCACGCAGCTGTGCAGGCCGAAGCCGTGTCCGTTCTTGCGCGTGGTGAAGCCATGCGCAAAGATGCGGATCAGGTTTTCAGGCGCGATGCCCACGCCGTTGTCGGCCACCGTGACGCGTAGGACACGGCCGTCCGCCGCGTCTGCCAGGGCCGCGCCGAGCGTGATGCACGGGTTCCGATCGACCACGTCGCTCAGCGCCTCCTTGGCGTTGCTGATCAAGTTCACCAGGATCTGCAGCACGCGGTTCCGGTCGAGCTGCATGGCAGGCAGCTCGGCGAGCTGCCTGACCACGTCGACCTTGTGGCGCGTCAGTCCACCGTCGTTCATGCGCAGCGCGTCGTCCAGCAGCTCGTCGAGCCGCACCGATTCGAGCATGCGCGCCGCACCAGCATACGACTGCTGGGTGGCGACGACTTCCTTGATGTGGTCGATGCTCTTGCCGAGCGTGGCGAGCTCTTCGGCCATGGCCGCTTGTTCGGCCTGCAGCGCCGGCGCCAGTTCGCGCAGGTAGCCGGGCAGCAGCTTGCCCTTGGCGTCGAGGGTCAGAAAGCCGCCCAGGTCGCCGGCATGTTCGTCCATCATGTGCACCGCGCGCACCAGGCCCTTGAGTTTGGAGCTGCGCAGCCGCTCGCTGACGATGCCTGCCGAAACGTTCACGCTGTTGAGCACATTGCCCACATTGTGCAGGACGTTGGTCGCGATCTCGGCCATGCCGGCCAGGTGGGCTGCCGACAACAGCTCGGCTTGCGCCTCCTGCAGCTCGCGCGTGCGCTCGCGCACGCGCTCTTCGAGTTGTTCGTTCAGGCTCTGCTGCTGCATCGCGTGCCGTTGAATCGTCTGTTCGGCTGCGAGCCGGGCCCTGATGTCGCGCGCGATGCCGACAATGTTCCAGCCATCGTCCGACATGATGGCGCGCCACGACACCTCCACCGGCAACAGCCCGCCGTCCCTGTGGCGCAGCGTGGTCTGCGACTGTGCCGCGCCCGCAGCGCCGGCGATCAACTCGTCATAGGCCCGCTCGAGTTGCCCGCGCGCGCCTGGGAAGATGTCTTGCGGCCCCATGGCCAGCACTTCCTGGCGCGAGTATCCCAACACCTCGCAGGTCGTGGTGTTGGCGTCGATGAGACGCATCGCGGCGCGGTCGATCAACAGGATCGAATCGGCCGACGTGTCCAGGGCCGCGCGGAAGCGCCGCAATGCTTCGTCGCTCTGCTTGCGCCGGGTGATGTCGTTGGCGATGCCACGGTAACCCGTGAACTCGCCCTTGTCGTTGAACAGCGGTTCGCCTCGGGCGCTGTAGTAGCGCAGGCTGCCGTCCTCCGTGACGATCCGGTATTCGAAATCGGTGAAGGGCAGATGCGCTTCGAGCGTGGCCCGGTGTGCGGCCCACTCCGATTCCTCGAGCAATATCGGCAGCTCCCAGCGGCGCTTGCCAATGGCCTTGGAAACGCTGAAATTGCCCTTGTTCGTGACGCCGCCGGACATCACCGTGAAGCGGAACGACGCGTCCTGTTCCCAGTACCAATCGGACGACAGCTCGCACAGGCTGCGAAAACGCGCCTCGCTGTCGCGCAACGCGGCGAGCGCGTCGAACGGCGCACGGGTACCTTCCTCGCCGGCCGCGCAGCCGACGGCCGGGAGGCAGGGTGCCTCGAAGGCTGCGCGCTCGCTGCTCATCTCGCTCCGACCCCCTCCATTCCTGTTTCCTCGTCCCGCTATATCGGCCGTCGCATTGCTCAATTGAGCGGATGCGGGCAGGATTCGCGCCTCCCCTGTCGGCAGTTGCATCACCCGAGGCCTCAGGCCAGCGAGAGGAACCAGTCCTCGAGGTCGGTGTCTTCGGGGCTCACGGTGCGCTGGCCGCGCAGCTTGCCGCCGAGCAGCACCGCGACGCGGTCGGCCGTGCGCGCGACTTCGGGCAGGATGTGCGAGCTCATCAGCACCGTGTAGCGCCCCGAGAGCGAGCGGATCAGGTGGCGCATCTCGATGATCTGGCGCGGGTCCAGCCCGTTGCTCGGCTCGTCCAGGATCAGCAGCTGCGGCTCGTGCACCAGCGCCTGCGCGATGCACACGCGCTGGCGGTAGCCGCGCGACAGCGTGGGCATCGGCGCGTCGAGCTTGTGGGTGATCGCGAGCCGCTCGGCGACACGCGCGACGGCCGGCTTCACGTCGCGCGACGGCACCTGGCGCAGCCGCGCCATGAACGTGAGGAACTCGCCGACGCGCATGTGCCGGTACATCGGCGCCGCCTCGGGCGCATAGCCGATGCGGCGGCGCGCCTGCATCGGTTCGCGCTGCACGTCGAAGCCGGCCACCTGCAGGCTGCCGGCGGTGGGCGACATGAACCCGGCGAGCAGGCGGATGAAGGTCGTCTTGCCCGAGCCGTTGGGCCCCAGCAGGCAGAAGACCTCGCCAGGCCGGATGTCGAGACTGAAATCGTCGAGCGCGAGCACCGGGCCGTAGCGCTTGGCGACGCCGCGGGCACTGACGGCGGGGCTGCTGTCGTTCATTGTTCGGGCATGAAAAGGCCCTCGGGCCGGTGGCGCCGAGGGCCGGGAGGCGGACATCAATCGTAGAACTCGGGCGCGACCTTGGTCTGCTTGAAGACCTCCGGATCGTGGCCGTAGAAGATCTTCGCGTTCTCGGTATCGCGGATCTGGCGCACGCGCTGGTACGACTTGTACGCTTCGATCGGGTGGGTCACGCCCGGCACCGGCGGGAGCAGGTTCTTGTCGAGGTTCTCCTTCAGGTAGACCACGTCGCTGGTCAGGATCACCGAGCCGGTCTTGGGCAGGCGCACCACCGCGAACTGGCTGCCGGTCGTGTGACCGCGTGCGCTCACGATGCGGAAGCTGCCGTCGCCGAAGAGGTCGAGGTCGCCGTTGAGCCTGAGCACGTTCTGGTTCTTGATGTCGGCGAAGTCGCCCGGGATGTAGTAGACCGAGAACCCGATGTCCGGGGCGAGTGCGGCCTTGACCTCTTCCTCCTGAACCACGACGGTGGCGTTCGGGAACTGGCCCATGTTGCCGGCGTGATCCAGGTGCATGTGACCGAGTACCAGGTACTTGATGTCGCTCGGCTTCAGTCCGATCTTGGCAAGCAGCGCGGGGATCGAGTCGTCTTTGGTCATCTTGACACCAAAGCCCTTGGCCAACGGGCCCCACCAGCCGGCCGCATCAGTGATGAGCTTGTCGTTCATACCGCAGTCAAACATCACGACGCCCTTGGGTGACTTGTAGATATAAAAGCTCACCGGCACGTTGTCGCCAAAGTTGCCGACTGCGCCCGCCTGCAACGCCGCCTTCGGGAAGCCACCCATCCAGCCCGAGGTGAACACATACAGTTGCTGCGCGGCCGCTGGCGCGGCCAGCGCGCATGACGCCAAGGCGCCTGCCGCCCATGCTTTCCAGTTTCTCATCGTATCTCCTTCGTTGTGCCTGTTGCCCCACTGGTGCGGCGCACCGATGCAAAGCGGGTCGGGTCGGGGAACATCCGCGCCGCTGGTCCGGTCGGCTTGCGCCGGCCGGAATGTCCTTGCTGGCCCATCAGCGCCAGGGTTCAATCTCGACGGCGATTCCGCACCGCCGTGGTATTTCGGCGCCGCCGAGGTACGAGGCGACGTAGCAGATGAACAGGAACGGAATCAGGCGCCAGGTCACCTCGCGGTACAGGCGCTCGACGCCGTCGCGCGGGTGCGCCGGCGTGGCGCCGGTGCCTGGAATCGGGTGCGTGGCGGTGGCCATCGGTTGTCTCCTTTGTTGAAGGGGTTCGCTGTCTGGGGAGCGTGAATTCGGTGATTTGCGTGCCGCTAGGTGACAGCGGCGATACGCCGCTCGAGCAACTCGATCCAATGCGTGACAGGCGTGGCCGTGCCCGACTGCAGATGAGTCAGACAGCCGATGTTGGCGGTGGCTATCGCCTGCGGGCGTGACGCCTCCAGGTTCTCGAGTTTGTTGTTGCGCAGTTGCTCCGAAAGGCCCGGCTGCAGCACCGAATACGTCCCGGCCGATCCACAGCAAAGATGCGCATCGAGGACAGGTTGCAACTCGAACCCCGCCGCGCTGAGTATCTTCTCCGTCACGCCCCGAATCTGTTGCCCGTGCTGGAGCGTGCAGGGTGAATGGAACGCGATCGTCTTCGGCAGGTCATCGGGCCAGGTCGCCGCGAGCTTCTCGTCGAGCTGGGCGAGTTCCGCGGTCATGACTTCGCACACATCCAGGGTCAGCTCCGAAATGCGCTTCGCCTTCTGCGCGTAGCGCGGATCGTCGCGCAGCAGGTGCCCGTACTCCTTCACCATCGCGCCGCAACCCGACGCGGTCATCACGATCGCCTCGACCCCTTGCTGCACGTCGGGCCACCAGGCGTCGATGTTGCGGCGCATGTCGTCGAGCCCCGCCTCCTGTTCGGTCAAGTGGTAGCGCAGCGCTCCGCAGCAGCCCGCCCGGGCCACCTCGTTCAGTTGAATGCCGAAGTGATCGAGCACGCGCGCCGTTGCCGCGTTGATGCTCGGCGCCATGCCGGGTTGCACGCACCCGGCGAGCACCAGCATCTTGCGCTGGTGCCGCGTTGTCGGCCAGGGCAGGGGCCGCGTCGCCGCGGGCACCTTGCTCTTCAGCGCACCGGGCAGCAGGGGCCGCATCATCCGGCCGAGCTTCATGGCGGCGCCGAACAATTGCGGACGCGGCAACACTTCGAGCAGTATCCGGCGCTTCATGCGATCCGCGCCGTCACGCGGGACGCGCTGGTCGACGACATCGCGGCCGATGTCGATCAACCTGCCGTACTGCACGCCCGACGGGCAGGTCGTCTCGCAGTTGCGGCAGGTGAGGCAGCGGTCCAGGTGCAGCTGCGTCGTGCGCGTGACCTCCGCCCCTTCGAGGACCTGCTTGATGAGGTAGATGCGCCCGCGCGGGCCATCGAGCTCGTCGCCGAGCAGCTGGTAGGTCGGGCAGGTCGCCAGGCAAAAGCCGCAATGCACGCAGCTGCGCAGGATGGCCTGGGCTTCCTGGCCCTGCGGCGTGTCCTTGATCCAGTCGGCGAGCTTCGTTTCCATGATCAAAGATCCGCGTACATGCGTCCGGGGTTGAAGATGCGGTGCGGGTCGAACTCCTGCTTCAGCTTGCTGTGGATCCTGGCGAGTGCCGGTGCGAGCGGCGTGAACACATCGTCGCGCGCGTTCCGGCTGCGAAACGCGGTGGCGTGGCCGCGCTCCTTGATGGCGGCGGCGGGCACGCCCGGCGTGTCGCTCTCCGTCCGCACCCAACGCTGCGCCCCGCCCCATTCGATCAGGGTCGGGCCGAGCGCGAGCGGAGCGGTCGCGGACGGGACCGAAATTCGCCACAGGCCGCCGGTGCCGGCGAAGAACATGTGCGCCTGCTCGCGAACGCTCTCCCAGAACGCAGCATCGTGTGACAGGATGTCCCCGCCCAGATGGGCCCGCGCCGCCTTCAGCGCGGGCGCAGCGCCCGACAACCTGACGAACAGCTTGCCGCCGAAGACGCAAGTCGCAGAGATCGGCAACGGCTTGCCGCCCCACTCGTTCATCCATCGGATCGCGTCGGCCTCGCCGGCTTCGCGCACCAGCGTCAGGCTCTCGGGGGGAACGGGCAGCACCTTCAGCGAAACTTCGGCGATCAACGCCAGCGTGCCCAGGGAACCGACGATGAGACGCGAGACATCGTAGCCGGCGACGTTCTTCATCACCCGGCCGCCGAAGCTCAGGTCCCGGCCACGGCCGTCGATCACGCGCACCCCGAGCACGAAGTCGCGCGCCGCGCCGCTGGTGGCGCGCCGCGGCCCGGACAGCCCGGTGGCGATCGCGCCGCCGATGGTCGCTGCGCCGAAGTGCGGCGGCTCGAACGCGAGCATCTGCCCGCGCTCGGCAAGCAGGCGCTCGAGCTCCCGAAGCGGGGTGCCGCAGCGCACCGTCACGACGAGCTCGGTCGGCTCGTAATCGACCACGCCGCTGTGGTCGCGCGTGTCGAGCCGGTCGCCCGCCGCCGCGCGGCCGTAAAAGTCCTTGCTGCCGCCGCCGCGAATTCTGAGCGGCCGCTTCTTCTCTGCGGCTTCGGTGACCCGCGCCTGCAAAGCTTGGAATGCATCCGACATGCGCTGCCTCGTCCTAGAAGCGCAGCAGTTCGGGGTGCGCGGGCGTCGCGGAGTGCACATGCATGCGCCCGTATTCGGCGCAGCGGTGCAGCGCCGGAACGGCTTTGCCCGGATTGAGCAGGCCGGAACTGTCGAACGCCCGCTTGACGGCGTGAAACATCTGCAACTCGGGCTGCGCAAATTGCACGCACATCTGGTTGATCTTCTCGACGCCCACGCCGTGCTCGCCGGTGATCGTCCCGCCCAGCGCCACCGACAGCTCGAGGATCTCGGCCGCGAAGGCTTCGGTGCGCTCGAGTTCGCCCGGCTTGCTGGCGTCGAACATGATGAGGGGATGCAGGTTGCCGTCCCCGGCATGAAAGACGTTCGCGCAGCGCAGGCCGTACTTCTTCTCCATCTGGCCGATGGCGCGCAGGATCGTCGCGAGCTGTTTGCGCGGCACCGTGCCGTCGATGCAGTAGTAGTCGGCGCTGAAGCGGCCGAGGGCCGAAAACGCCGACTTGCGGCCGGACCAGATCTTGTAGCGCTCCTCTTCCGATTGCGACACCCGCAGTTGCGACGCACCGGCGCGCTGCAGCACCGCGCCGATGCGCTCGATCTCGTCCTCGACCTCCTCCTCGGTGCCGTCGGACTCGACGATCAGGATCGCCTCGGCATCGAGCGGGTAGCCGGCGTGGACATAGTCTTCGACGACCCGCGTGACCGCCTTGTCCATGATCTCCATCGCGGCCGGGATGATGCCGGCCGCGATCACGTCCGCGACCGCTTGCCCGGCTTGCTCGATCCGATCGAACGCGGCGAGCACCGCACGGGCCTTGACGGGTGTGGGGAGCAGCCGCACCGTCACCTCCGTGATGACGCACAACAGGCCCTCCGATCCCGTCACGAGGGCCAGCAGATCGAAGCCCGGTGCGTCCAGTGCGCCCCCGCCGATTTCGAGCAGGTCGCCGTCGATCGTGTAGGCGCGCACGGCCAGGATGTTGTGCACCGTCAAGCCGTACTTGAGACAGTGCACGCCGCCCGAGTTCTCCGCGACGTTGCCGCCGATGGTGCAGGCGATCTGCGACGACGGGTCGGGCGCGAAGTACAGGCCGCTGGGTCGCGCGGCGTCGGAAATGGCCAGGTTGCGCACGCCGGGTTGCACGCGGGCGGTGCGGCTGAGCGGATCGATCGAAAGTATCCGGTTGAACTTGGCCATCGACAGCACGATGCCCTGGTCGTGGGGCATCGCGCCGCCCGACAATCCGGTGCCCGCGCCGCGCGCCACCACGGGCACCGCGAGGTCGCGGCACAGCCTGAGTATCGCCGCGACCTGTTCCTCGGAGCTGGGCAGCACGACCGCCAGGGGCAGATTGCGATACACCGTCAGCGCGTCGCATTCGTACGGCTTGAGCGCTTCGCGCTCGTGCAGCACCGCCTCCTTCGGAAGGATGGCCAGCAGCCCGCGCAGCAAGGCCTGCTTGTCGGGCTGGGAGAACTTCGCGTCGATCAGGTCCACGGCACGTTCCTCCGCAAGCGCGTGGCGGCGCTGCGCCGAAGGCCGTTCGCTTCGCGATGCGCGAACGGCGAACGCCGGCCCGTCCGTGCCATCACTCGCTCCATGCGCATTTCTTGCCGCTGGGTGCCCAGGCCATCGATGCCCAGGGTGACGACGTCGCCGGCCTCGGCCGCGTGGCCGGTGTAGTTCAGGCCGATGCAGATGATCTTGCCGATGCCGTTCAGCGGCGGCCCGAGCCGCGCCTGCGGGTCAGCCACCAGCGGCAGGCGCTCCACGTCGAGGGCCGCGAGCTTTGCCAGCGAGGCCTCGGACAAGGTATCGGGCACGATGTCCCGGACGTGGTCCGACAGGTCGCGCAGCCGGCCGGAACCATCGGCCAGTGCCGGGCACTCATTGCCGGGCGCCCCGTAGCGCGCTACTTTCATCACAGTGTCCTTTCAGGTCGGCGCCCGACCGAAACAGCCGCGCGACTCGCCGGCGTCGACGACTCAAGCTGCCCAGCCGTCCAGGAAGCGGCTGAGCAACTCATTGACGATCTGCGGCTGCTCCTCCTGGGGCAGATGGCCGCACTGGGGAATGGCGTGCGTGACGAGGTTGTCGGCCATTTCGGCCCAGACCCTCGGCATGTCGAAGAGCTGAGCGACGGCATAGAAGTCCGCCCCCCACAGCGACATCACCGGGCAGGCGATCTTGACGTGGGCATCGGCAATGTCCTGGGCGAGATCGTCGGCGTTGGCGCGATAGTCGGCCATCGCGCCACGCACCGCGCCGGGCGCCTGATAGGCGCGCACGTAGGTGTCGAACGCGGCGCCGGAAATCGCCGCCGGGTCGTAGCACCAGTCGGAGAAGAAGTGCCGCAGCCAGATGTGCTCGCGCCCCGCGATCAGCGCCTCCGGCAGATCGGGCACCAGGTGGAAGAGAAAGAACCAGTAGGCCTTGGCGATCTTGGCGTCGATGTCGCGCGCCACGATGCGCGTCGGCACGTTGTCCATCACGACGAGGCGGTCGATCAGTTCGGGATGGTCCTTGGCGAAGCGGGTCGCGACGCGGGCGCCGCGATCGTGGCCGACGAGCGCGATCTTCGGGACGTCGAGCGCGCGCATCAGTTCGCGAAGATCCTGTGCCATGTTGCGCTTGTCGTAGCCCGCGGCAGGCTTGTCCGTTTCGCCGTAGCCCCTCAGGTCGGGCGCGATGACGCGGTAGCGTTGCGCCAGCACCGGAATCTGAAACCGCCAGGCGAAGTTCGTCTCCGGGAAGCCGTGCAGGAGCACCACCGGCGCTCCGTCGCCGGCCTCGACGACATGCTGGCGAATACCGTTGGCCCGAATGGTGTAGCTGTGTTGTCTCATTTTGGGCCGCCCTCTATTTAGAGAATGACTGTTTCCCAATTATGGGCGCAGACTCTTCGCAATCGCAATCAAATATCTACGTCAGCGCAAGCCGGCGACCACCGTCTCGACCAGTGGCCGCACGCCCAGGTCGGGAAGGCCCGCTGCGCCGACGACGCGCAGGCCCTGGAACAGGCACATCATGAGACGCGCGGAGGTTTCGCGGTTCACGGTCGCAGAGATGCTTCCATCCGCCTGACCCTCTTCGATCAGATCGACGAGAAGTCGCTCGACCTGCCCGAGCGCCTGCTGCACGCGCTTGAGCAGGAGTTCGTCGCCGATCGCGGCGCATTCCGTTGCCGCGTTGATCAACAGGCATCCTTGGCTTCCCGGGGCTGCAAGCGAGGCCTCGGCATAAAAGACGACGGCGCGCTCGACTCTTTCAAGCCCGCCCGTTGCGCCCGACAAAACCTCGGAGAGCGCCTCCGATCGGCGCGCCACGTAGCGGTCGAGCGCCCTGAAGAAGATGTCCTTCTTATCGTCGAATGCCTTGTAGAGGCTTCCGGTGGTCAGGCCGGTCGCCTCCGACAAATGCGAAATTGACGTCGACTTGTAGCCGCGTTCGCGGAAGACGCCGATCGCCCGGTCGAGAACGACGTCCATGTCGAACTCCCTGGGCCGACCCGGCGATGTGGGCCTGGCGCGGCCCCGCGCCAGGACGCGATTGCTTGCGACGGTCATTTGGACTTTGCGGTCCACTGCACTACTTCCAGAGCGCGCACTTCGATTCGGCCCTGGTCGTCCACGCCGCCTCGCCCTTGAAGGTGTCGGCGACCTTGTAGTAGTCCCACGGCTCGTTCGACTCGGCCGGCGTCTTGACCTGCATCAGGTACATGTCGTGGATCATGCTGCCGTCTTCGCGGATCCAGCCGCCCTTGGCGAAGACGTCGTTGATCTTGGTCTTCCTCATCTGCGCCAGCACCTTGTCGGCATCGTCGGAGCCGATCGCCTTGACCGCGTTCAGGTACTGCAGCGCGGCCGAGTAGTCGGCGGCCTGCAGCGACGACGGCATGCGCTTGAACTTCTCGAAGAACTTGCGGCTCCAGGCGCGCGCCTCGGGGTCGCGGTTCCAG
>DATMIN010000195.1:0-4112 GCA_035554275.1 Burkholderiaceae bacterium | reverse complement strand
TGTTGTTGGCCTCGTCGAGCATTCGCGCCTTCGACTTGCCGAAGCTGAAGGCGCCGCCCTTGCCGCCGCCCTGCATCTGGCGCATGAAGTAGATCCAGACGCCGATCAGCAGCAGGATCGGGCCCCAGGAGGCCAGGATCGAGAGCAGGAACGAGGGTTCCTCGCGCGGCTTGACGTCGAACTTGACGTTGTTGTTGATCAGGTCGCCGACCAGCCCGCGGTCGAGTGCGGTGGCGGTGGTGCGCAGATCCTTGTCATCGCTGGTCTTGGCGCGGATCTCGGTGCTGCCGCCGCCGACGTCTTGCAGCACGACGCTCTTGATGTGCTTGGCGCGGACTTCCTCGAGGAACTCGGAGTAGCCGATCATGCTGGACTGCGAGGCCGTGCGGTCGAACTGCTTGAACACCGTGAACAGCACGAGTGCGATGACCAACCAGACTGCGACCTTAGAGAACCATTGATTGTTCACCGCGACTCCATTTCCGGGCCTTGACCTGACGAGCAGCATGCGCCATGCCGCAACCCAGCCCAGTTGCGGGCGATTTTAGCCCCGTCAAGCCCCCATCCGGGCGGGCCTTCTCCACGGTCGGCGAGCGTGTATCGGGCTGTGCGCCGCCGCTGGGGCCGGCCCACGCCCGGTTATCGACCGCTCACCCGGGTGCTTGAGGCGGCGCCTTCGGGCCGATCCCGACCAAGAAGGTTTCCGACGAGCGGTCGCGCGAGGCTTTCGGCTTGATCGGCTTGACGACCCGAAAGCTCGCCTTGAACAGCTTCACGAGCTGGCTGTAGCCGCTGCCGTGGAAGGCCTTGCAGACGAGCGCGCCGTTCGGCGTCAGGTGCGTCTGCGCGAACTCGACCGCCAGCTCGACGAGGTGGCTGATGCGTGCCGAATCGGCGCTCTCGATGCCCGACAGGTTCGGCGCCATGTCCGACAGCACCACGTCGACCGGCCGGCCGGCCAGCATCGCGTCGAGCTGCACCAGCACCGCCGCTTCGCGGAAGTCGCCGAGCAGGAACGTCACGCCCTCGATCGGCTCGAACTCGAGCAGGTCGAGCGCGATGATCGTGCCGTCGAGCGCGCCGGCCGAGGCGCCGCCGACGCCGGCCTCCTTCGGCGCGAAGCGGCGCCGCACGTACTGGCTCCACGCCCCCGGCACTGCGCCGAGATCGACGACGACCTGCCCCGGCTTGATCAGGTGCAGCGCCTCGTCGATTTCCTTCAGCTTGTAGGCGGCGCGGGCGCGGTAGCCCTCGCGCTGCGCCTGCTTCACGTACGGGTCGGTCAGGTGGTCGTGCAGCCAGGCCTTGTTGACCTTCTTGCTCTTGGTGCGGGTCTTCATGTCGCGCCGATAATAGGGCGATGACCGCGATCCAACTCTCCCCCGCCCAGCGCAAGGAACAGCGCGCGCTGGCCCATCATCTCGACCCGGTGGTGATGATCGGCAACGACGGCCTGACGCCGGCGGTGCACAAGGAGGTCGACGCGGCGCTCAGCGCCCACGGGCTGATCAAGGTGCGGGTGTTCTCCGACGAGCGCAGCACCCGCGAGTCGATCTTCGCGGCGCTGGCCGACGCGCTCGGCGCAGCGCCGATCCAGCACATCGGCAAGCTGCTGGTGCTGTGGCGGCCGATTCCGCAGAAAGAGAAGGTCGAGCGTGAGGGCCGCGGCGCCGGCCCGCGGATCGTCAAGATCCTGAAGTTCTCGAAGAGCGGCAACCACCGCGCGCAGGTCAAGAAGATCAAGGTCGTCGGCAACATGCGCATCGCCGCCGGCGGCGAGCTCAAGCGCGCGGCGAAGCGGCGCAGCAGCGTCAAGAAGGCGCAATCGTCCTGAGGCCACCCAGGCGCCACGCCAGCGCCAGCACGAACAGGCCCTTGACGACGAACGCGCCGGCCGAGATCGCGTGCAGCGCGCCGAACGACAGCGCGCCCTGCCCGACGCGCGCCGCCTCCATCATCGGCAGCACCGCGAAGTAGCCACCGACGGTGCACGCCAGCGTGCCAAGCAGCAGCATCAGCTCGTGGCTGAATTGCGAGCCGCGCGCCGCGTCGGCATCGGCCCGGCGACGCCGGCGCACGAACAGCAGCAACACGACCGCGATCGCGAGGCTCGTGTAGGCGTCGATCGCGAACATCCGCCCGACGACGCGCCCGGCTTCTTGCGCGGGCAGGGTCGCGAACGCGGCCGGCGCAGCGACCGCGCCGATCCCGACCAGCAGCCCGGCCCACAGGCCGGCCAGCAGCGCGGCGAAGCGATCCGCCACGCCGCTCAGCGGTAGCGCACCGCGATGATCTCGTAGTGGCGCACACCACCAGGCGCCTGCACCTCGGCCACGTCGCCGGCCTCTTTGCCGATCAGCGCGCGCGCGATCGGCGAGCTGATCGAGACCAGGCCGTGCTTCAGGTCGGCCTCGTCGTCGCCGACGACCTGGTAGGTGACCTTCGCGCCACTGTCCTCGTCCTCGAGATCGACGGTCGCGCCGAACACGATCTTGCCCTCGGCGTTCAGCGTCGTCGGGTCGATCACCTGCGCGGCCGCGAGCTTGCCCTCGATCTCGAGGATGCGGCCCTCGATGAAGCCCTGCTTGTCCTTGGCGGCCTCGTACTCGGCGTTCTCCGACAGGTCGCCCTGCGCGCGCGCCTCCGAGATCGCCTGGATCACCGCATGACGCTCGACGTTCTTCAGCCGCGCGAGCTCTTCCTTGAGTTTTTCGGCACCGCGCACGGTGAGCGGGATGGTGGTCATGATGAGCAAACCCTGATCGCAAAAATGACGCCGCCGCCGGGATGAGCCGGCGGCGGAACTGATGAGCGAAGTCTAGTGCAGTTCGCGGTGAAGTTCCTGGAGTGACAACACGACCAGGTCGTCTTCGTGCTTCATCCCTTCGACCGCCGCCTCGCAGCCGGCCATGCTGGTGTAGTACGGCACGCGGTGCGCCAGCGCCGCCTGGCGGATGTGGCGCGAATCCGCGATCGCGGTGCGGGTTTCGTCGACCGTCGTGAAGACGAGCTGAATCTCGCCGGCCTTGACCATGTCGACGATGTGGGGCCGGCCGTCCTTGACCTTGTTGACCGCCTTGACCGGCACGCCGGCCTGCGCGATCGCCGCCGCCGTGCCCTTGGTCGCGACGATGCTGAAGCCCAGGTCGTGCAGGTCGCTCGCGACCTTCACGGCGCGCGCCTTGTCGCCGTTCTTCACGGTGACGCAGACCGCGCCGCCGGTCGGCAGCTTCGAGCCGGCGCCGAGCTGGCTCTTCAGCATCGCCTCGCCGAACGTGCGGCCCGTGCCCATCACCTCGCCGGTCGAGCGCATCTCGGGCCCGAGGATCGGGTCGACGCCGGGGAACTTGTTGAACGGGAACACCGCCTCCTTGACCGAGAAGTACGGCGGGATCACCTCGCGCGGCGCGCGCCCGTCGGCGCTGCGCTGGTCGCCCAAGCGCTGCCCGACCATGCAGCGCGCCGCGATCTTCGCCAGCGCCTGGCCGGTCGCCTTCGAGACGAACGGCACGGTGCGCGACGCACGCGGGTTCACCTCGAGCACGTAGACGACCGCGTCATCGCCATCGCCCTGGATCGCGAACTGCGTGTTCATCAGGCCGACGACCTTCAGCGCCCGGGCCATCAGCGTCGCCTGGCGGCGCATCTCGTCCTGCAGCGCTGGCGACAGCGAATACGGCGGCAGCGAGCAGGCCGAGTCGCCCGAGTGGATGCCGGCCTGTTCGACGTGCTCCATGATCCCGCCGATCATCACCTCGGTGCCGTCACTGATGCAGTCGACGTCGACCTCGATCGCGTCGTCGAGAAAGCGGTCGAGCAGCACCGGCGACTTCTCGCTGACGCGCACCGCCTCGCGCATGTAGCGCTCCAGATCCTTGTCGCCGTGCACGATCTCCATCGCGCGGCCGCCGAGCACGTAGCTCGGGCGCACGACCAGCGGGTAGCCGATCTCGTTGGCCAGGGCGAGTGCGGCGTCTTCGGTGCGCGCGGTGCGGTTCGGCGGCTGCTTCAGGCCGAGCTCGTGCAGCAGCTTCTGGAAGCGCTCGCGGTCTTCGGCGATGTCGATGCTGTCGGGCGAGGTGCCGACGATCGGCACGCCGGCGCGTTCGAGG
>DATMIN010000194.1:0-9656 GCA_035554275.1 Burkholderiaceae bacterium | reverse complement strand
TCCTTCAGCACGTCGAGGTAGAACGCGCCGAGGTCCTCGCTGCAGAACACCTGCAACTTCGCGACCACCGGGTGGAACTCGTAGACCTCGTAATGCGCGAGCACCTCGTCCTGGAACTGGCGCGTGCGCGCCAGCGCCCAGCGGTCGATCTCGAGCAGCTCGGCGAGCGGCACCGCATCGGTCGCGGCGTCGAAGTCGCTCGTGTTGGCGAGCAGGAAGCGCAGCGTGTTGCGGATTCGGCGGTACGAGTCGACGACGCGGTCGAGGATCTTCTCGTCGATCGAGAGGTCGCCCGAGTAGTCGGTCGCCGCGCACCACAGGCGGATGATCTCGGCGCCGCGCTTGTTCACCGAGTCCTGCAGCGAGACCACGTTGCCCAGGCTCTTGCTCATCTTGCGGCCCGAGCCGTCGACGGTGAAGCCGTGGGTCAGCAGGCCGCGGTACGGCGCGTGGCCCTCGATCGCGCAGGCGATCAGCAGCGACGAGTGGAACCAGCCGCGGTGCTGGTCGTGGCCTTCGAGGTAGAGGTCGGCCTCGGGGGCGCCGTCGCCGTCGCCGCTGTTTTCATGCGGGCCGCCGGTCGTGCCAGGGTGGCTGCCGACCTGCTCGTTCAGCACGTGGAAGAAGGTCGAGCCCGAGTCGAACCAGACGTCGAGGATGTCGTTGCTCTTGATGTACTGCGACGCCTCGGCGCCGAGCACGTCGTCGGCCGTCAGCTTCGACCACGCCTCGACGCCGCCCTCTTGCACGATCGCCGCGGCGCGGTCGATCAGCGCCATCGTGTCGGGGTGCAGCTCGCCGCTCTCCTTGTGCAGGAAGAACGGCAGCGGCACGCCCCAGCTGCGCTGGCGGCTGATGCACCAGTCGGGCCGGTTCGCGATCATGTCGTGCAGCCGCGCCTGGCCGTTCTCGGGGTAGAACCGGGTCTGCCCGATCGCGTCGAGCGCGAGCTGGCGCAGCGTCTTCGCCGGCGGGTCGAGCGCGAACACGCCCGCTGTTTCGCGATCCGCTTCGTCCATTCGCACGAACCACTGCGCCGCGGCGCGGTAGATCACCGGCGTCTTGTGGCGCCAGCAGTGCGGGTAGCTGTGCGTCAGCGTCGAGGTGGCGAAGAGGCGCCCCGCGTCGCGCAAGGCGTCGGCCACCAGCGGCGCGGCCTTCCAGATGTTCATGCCGCCGAAGAGGGGCAGCGCGGCCTCGTAGCGGCCGTCGCCCTGCACCGGATTCAGGATCTCGTCGACGCTCATCCCATGCGCGCGGCACGAGTTGAAGTCTTCGATGCCGTAGGCCGGCGACGAGTGGACGATGCCGGTGCCGTCGGCGTCGGTCGCGTACTCGGCCGCGTACACCGGCGCGAGGCGGTCGTAGCCCTTGTCGACGAGCGCGAGCGGGTGGTGGAACGTGAGCCCTTCGAGCTGCGCGCCGGTCGTCGTCGCGAGTACCGTGCCCGCAAGGCCGTAGCGCGCGACGCAATCGGCGACGCGCGCGCTCGCCAGCAGCAGCAGGCCGCGCGGGGTGTCGACGAGCGAATACTCGACCGCCGGGCCGACGTTGAGCGCCTGGTTCGCGGGGATCGTCCACGCGGTCGTGGTCCAGATCAGCGCGAACGCGTCCTTTGCCAGCGATGGCAATCCGAACGCGGCCGCGAGCTTCAACGGCTCGGCGCACAGGAAGGCGACGTCGACGGTCTGCGATTTCTTGTCGGCGTACTCGATCTCGAATTCGGCCAGCGACGAGTGGCAATCGAAGCACCAGTACACCGGCTTCAGCCCGCGATACACGAAGCCGCGCTCGATCAGGCGCTTGAGCACGCGGATCTCGTTGGCCTCGTTGCCGAAGTCCATCGTGCGGTACGGATGCTGCCAATCGCCGAGCACGCCGACGCGTTTGAAGTCGGCCATCTGCTGCGCGATCTGTTCGGAAGCAAAGGCGCGGCTCTTGGCCTGCACGTCGGCGCGCTCGAGGTTGCGGCCGAAGGTCTTCTCGATCTGGTTCTCGATCGGCAGGCCGTGGCAATCCCAGCCCGGCGTGTAGCGCGCGTCGAAGCCCTTCAGCTGGCGCGCCTTGACGATCATGTCCTTCAGGATCTTGTTGGCCGCGTGGCCGACGTGCAGCGTGCCGTTCGCGTACGGCGGGCCGTCGTGCAGCACGAAGCGGGGACGACCGACGCGCGCATCGCGCAGGCGCTGGTAGATGCCTTCGTCGCTCCACTGCTTGACCCAGCCCGGCTCGCGCTTGGGCAGGTCGCCGCGCATCGGGAACGGCGTGTCGGGCAGGTTCAGCGTCGATCGGTAATCGGTCTTGTCGGTGGTGGTGATCGTTGACATCAGGATGGCGCTCGAAAGATGCGCGGCCGCGCGGCGCGGCAGGCGGGAGTGACGCCCGCGGTGGCTCGCGGGGGCGCTTCGAGGGTGGGCGGCGCGCCCGTCAACTAATTCGGTCGCGGCTCGTCTGGCGGTGCTCGGCCGCGTGCGCGGCTGCCAGCACCGCTCGCGCCTCGGCCACGTCGTTGGCGATCGCGGCCGTCAGCGCGTCGAGCCCGTCGTAGCGGGCCTCGTCGCGAAGTTTGTGCAGCAGTTCCACGTGGACGAGTTTACCGTAGCCCCCCTCGGCGCCGAGCGATGCGGGCCATTCGAGGCAGTAGGTCTCGAGCAGCACGCGCCCACTGTCGTCGACGGTCGGCCGGTGCCCGAGGCTCGCGACGCCGTCGATCGCGTGCTCGCCGAGGCCGAACACGCGCACCGCGTAGATGCCGTGCGCCGCCGGCTTCGGGTGCGTGAAGCGCAGGTTCAGCGTCGGAAAGCCGAGCTCGCGGCCGAGTTGGCGCCCGTGCACCACGTGGCCGCTGATGCTGTAAGGGCGCCCGAGCAGCGCGGCGGCGCGCGCCATGTCGCCGGCCGCCAGCGCCTCGCGCACCGCCGAGCTCGAGACGCGCAGGCCGCGCACCTCGTAGCTGTTCATCCGCGCCACGTCGAAGCCGGCGCGGGCGCCGGCGGCGTCGAGCATCGCGTAGTCGCCGGCGCGCTTCGCGCCGAAGCGGAAGTCGTCGCCGACCAGCACGTAGCGCGTGTGCAGCCCGGCGACGAGCACGTCGTCGATGAACGCCTGCGGCGACTGCGCGGCGAAGCGCGCATCGAAGCGCAGCACCACCGCCTGGTCGATGCCGCAGCGCTCGAGTTCGCTGAGCTTGTCGCGCAGCGTCGCGATGCGCGCCGGCGCGCTGTCGGGTTTGCCGGCGAGTGCGGCGAAATAGTCGCGCGGGTGCGGCTCGAAGGTCATCACGCACGAAGGCAGGCCGCGGTGCCGCGCCTCGGAGTGCAGCAGCGCCAGCATCGCCTGGTGGCCGCGGTGCACGCCGTCGAAATTGCCGATCGTCAGGGCGCAGGCGGGGGCGATGCCGGGGTGGTGGAAGCCGCGGAACACATGCATGCGCGGCATTATCGGCGCGCGACTCTAAATGTCGGCGTTCGCGGCGGCCCGCTTCAGGTGCCGGTAGACGAGCCCGCGCGAGACGCCGAGCCGGCGCGCCGCCTTCGAGACGTTGCCGCCGCACTCGCGCACGGTGCGCGCGACCAGGTGGTTGTCGTTGTCGCGCAGCGTTGCCACGCTCGGTGCCCCGACCGGTGCGTCCGGCGCGGCGACCGGCGCGATCGCGTGCACGCGCGGCGCGCCGTCGCGCGCCTGCAGCCGCGCGCCGAGCCACACGTTGAGCCCGCTCGGCAGCCGGTGCGGCGCGGCGCTCTCGCCGCGGCTCAGGCGCGCGAGCGCGTTGGCGTCGAGGCCGAACACCGCCTCGACCGCGCGAACGGCCCCGCCTTGCGCGACGCCGAGCAGGCGCGCGCCGACGTTGTTGACCCACGCGATGCGCCCGCGCGCGTCGATGCCGGCCAGGCCCTCGAGCGGCGTGCCGAGCAGGGCGGGGGCGGTCTGCAGCTGGACGACGAGGTGCTCGGTCGATTGCGCGCACAGCAGCCGGTTCTCGATCGTCGTCGCGTACAGCGAGACGACGGCGCCGGCGTCGAAGCCGAACGGGCGCCGCTCGCTCGTCAGGTCGAGCACCGCGGCGACGCGGCCGTGCACGTCGCGGATCGGCGCGGCCGCGCAGTGCAGGTGCTGCATGTGGCCGAAGAAGTGCTCGGCGCCGAGCACCAGGCTCGGCTGCTCGGTGCGCAGCGTGACGCCGGGCGCGCCGGTGCCGATGTGGGCCTCGTCGAGGCTGACGCCGATGCGCCGCGCCAGCGGCAGCAGCACCTGGTCGGCGGGGTCGCCGGCCGAGCGCGTCGAGTGCACCACCACGCCCTGCGGGTCGGTCAGGATCGCGTTGCAGGCGGTGCCGGCGAGGGTCTGCTGGAGCTGGTCGAGGTCGGCCGCCGCGGCCTCGAGCAGCAGCCGGCTGCGCGCCAGCGCCGAATGCACGCGGCTCGGCGTGACCGGGTCGAACGCGATCCGCTCGAACGGGTCGCGGCGCTCCTGCATGCAGCGCGACCACGACTGGATCACGCTCTCGCTGACCAGCCCCGACGGCCGGATGCCGTCTTCGAAGTAGCGCTGGCGCGCCAGCGCGAGGCGCTGCTGCGGCGTCGAGAAGAACGGTTGCGCGGGCAGGGCGGCGGCGTCGCTCACGGTGTGGTCTCTCCTTCGGCGCGCTTGGGGTGTCAGCGGATCGCCACGCCCCACGGCAGCTTGCCGACCGGCACGTCGGCGATCTTCACGTTGCGCTCGGTGTCGATCACCGAGACCGTGCCCGACCGGCCGCATGCGACATAAAGCTTCTTGCCGTCGGGCGTCAGCGCCATGTTCCACGGCCGCTGGCCAACACCGACGGTCGCGACGACGGCGCGCGTGGCCGCGTCGAACACCGACACCGTCGCGTCGCCGCCGTTCGAGACGTAGAAGCGCTTGCCGTCGGGGCTGACCGCGACGCCGTTGCTGCGCACGCCGGCCTTCAGCGTGGCGAGCACCTTGAAGGCGCGCGCGTCGATCACGAACACCTCGCTCGAGTTCTCGGCCGCGACGTAGGCCTGCGCGCTGTCGGGCGAGAAGCCGATGCCGCGCGGCCGCGCGCCGACCGCGACCTGCGCCACCTGCGCGCGCGTGGCCACGTCGATCACGTCGACCGCGCCGCCTTCCTCGGCGCTGACGAACACATACTTGCCGTCGGGGCTGAAGACCGCGTGCTCGGGGTTCTTGCCCTTCACTTTCACGTGGTACGCGCGGGTGTTGGTCTGGGTGTCGATGAACGCGATCTCGTTCGTCTCCTCGATCGCCGCGACGACCCAGCGGCCGTCGGCCGAGAGGCTCAGGCCCTCGGGCGATTCGCCGAGGTCGATGCTGCCGGTGCTCTTGCGCTGCGCGGTGTCGAGCATCAGCAGGCGGTTGTTCGGCTGATCGCTCACGTAGACGCGCGAGCCGTCGAGGCTCACCACCGTGCCGCGCGGCTTCTTGCCGGCCGCGATCTCGCCGACGACCTGGTCGGTCGCGGTGTCGATCACGCTGACGCTGCCCGAGCCCTCGTTGGGCACATAGGCGAACGGCGCCGCGAGCGCGGCCAGCGGGCCGAGCAGGGCGGCGGCAAGGAGCAGGCGGTGCGACGACTTCATCAGGATTCCCGGAGCGAGGTGCGCGCGCTGGCCCACGGCCAGATGCGCGCAAAGAGTTGGTCGTGGTCGATCAGCGCGTGCTTCAGCGCTGCCAGTACATGCAGCGCGACCAGCACGCTGAGCACCCAGCCGAGCACGTCGTGCGTGGTGTTCAGCGCCTTGTAGACGGCCGGTGAATCCGGCCCCCAGGGCGCAAGCGTGTAGCCGAAGAACTTGACGCCGTACTTGCTGAAGTTCGAGCCGACATATCCCGACAGCGGCAGCAGCAGCATGCAGGCATAGAGCACGCCGTGGTTGAGGCGCGCAGCCCGACCCTGCCATGCCGGCATCGACGTCGGCCAGGCGGGCGGCCGGTGCGTCAGCCACCACACCAGCCGCACGAGCACCAGCACGCCGAGCACCATGCCGGTCGACTTGTGCAGGTTGATCACGCCGGCGCGCGCCGGCGTGCCGCGCGGCGCGATGTCGTCGAGCAGGAAGCCGAACGCGATCTCCGCCAGCAGCAGCACGCCGATCAGCCAGTGCAGCGCGCTGGCGACGCGCCCGTAGCGCTCGGAAACATCGTCCATGAGGGGCGCGGCTCAGAAGGTGTAGGTGGCGTTGGTGCCGGCCAGCCAGGTGCGCCCGGGCGCCGGCTCGAAGAAGCGGCTGTTGCCCTCGTTGACGATCACCGAGCCGGCGTAGCGGCGGTCGAACAGGTTGTCGACCCGCACGAAGCCGCTGAGTTCCCAGCCGCGCATGCGCCACACATAACCGGCGTTCGCGGCCGCGGTCGCGTAGCGCGGCGCGGCGTCGCTGTTGGCGTCGTTCACTGCCACCGGCGTCAGGTAGCGCGCCTCGATGCCGCCGCGCCAGCCGGTCGGCGGTGCCCACGCCAGGCTCGCGAACAGCACGCCGCGGGCGATGCCCGGGATGCGGTTGCCGGCCGGGATCAGCACGTTCGGCGTCGCGCATGGCGTGGCGGTGCAGGTGGCGAAGCCGTCGCGGTAGGTCGCGAGGATCTCGGTCGCGGCGAGCTGCGCGTTCAGGTTCGACCAGTAGGTCGCCGACCAGCTCAGCTCGACGCCGGTGCGCCGTGTCGCGCCGCCGTTCTGGAACGTCGAGCGGCCGCCGAGGTTGGTCTGGGTGACGATCTCGTTCTCGGTCGCGGTGCGGAACACCGCGGCGCTGAACTCGCCCCAGTTCGCCGGCCGCGCCTTCACGCCGGCCTCGACGCTGTTGCTGCGCGAGGGCTGCAGCCCGAAGTTCAGGCCGGTGAGGCCGTTGGGTCGGTAGGCGAGCTCGTTCAGCGTCGGCGTCTCGAAGCCGCGACCGGCGGTCGCGTACAGGTGCCACGCGTCGCTGAGCGCGAACATCACGCCGACGACCGGCAGCGTCGCGCTGTAGGTCGCGCCGCCGCTGTCGTTCGGGTTGGTGCCGACGATGTAGCGGTCGGTCGAGCGGAAGTGCACCTCGCTGTGGCGCAGGCCCGCGTTCAGCGTCCAGCCCGGCGCGAACTGCCAGCCGAGCTGCAGGTACTGGTCGGCGTTCCAGACGTCGTTGAACTCGTCGCGGCGCAGCGCGCCGCGCACGCCGAGGGTCGTGCCGATGAAGTTCTGGTAACCCTTGCGCTGCTCGGCGACCTCGTCGTACGCGAGCCCGCCGATCAGCGACAGCGGGCCGCCGAGCAGCGCGGTCTTGACGGTCCAGCGCGCGTCGACGCCCTTGTAGTCGCGCCCGAGCAGGATCACGCCGCCGGGGCTCAGCGAGTTGGTCTGCGTCGCGGTCGGGATCGACTGGTACTGCTCGGTGCCGCGGTGGCCCATGTACGTCAGCAGCTGGAGCGAATTCGCCGCGTCGAGGCGACGTTCGACGATCAGGCCGCCCTGGGTCTGGTTGACGGTCTTGCGCGTGTCGAAGCTGAGCGCCGACGGGTCGACGCCGCGCGGGTTCGCGTTGTACTGCGCGCGGCTCAGGCCGAGCGGGTCTTGCGCCTTCGGCAGCGCGACGCTGTTGAGCAGCAGCGTGAGAAGCGTGTCGGCGTCGGGGCGCAGCGTGAGCTTGGCGTTGCCGAGGTCGCGCTTCGTGGCGCTGTGGTCGCGGTAGCCGTCGGTCTCGAAGTGGCTCGCGCCGAGCGTGTAGCCGAGCACGCCCTGCGAGCCGCTCGCCTGCGCGCCGTAGCGCAGCATCCCGTCGCTGCCGCCCGAGACGCCGAAGCCGAGCTTCGGTGCGCCCTTGCCCTCTTCGGTGAAGACCTGGATCACACCGCCCGACGAATTGCCGTACAGCGCCGAGAACGGCCCGCGCAACACCTCGATGCGACTCACCGAGCCGAGCTCGACGTTGCTGATCTGGCCCTGGCCGTCGGGCAGCGTCGCCGGGATGCCGTCGACATACAGCCGCACGCCGCGGATGCCGAAGGTCGAGCGCGCGCCGAAGCCGCGCACCGAGATCTGCACGTCTTGCGCGTAGTTCTGGCGGTCGCGCGCGAGCAGCCCCGGCACGCCGCCGAGACTCTCGGAGATGTTGACCAGCGCATGCGCGTCGCGCACCGCGCTGGCGTCGATGCGGTCGATCGAGGCCGGGATGTCGTAGGCCGGGGCTTCGAGCCGCGTCGTCGTCACGACCACCGGCGGCAATTGCGCCGGCGCCGAGGCCGGCGCGGCGGGTGGCGCGACTTGCGCCAGCGCGGCAGCGGGCGCGAGCACGCCGAGGCAGCACGCCGCGCGGCGCAGGCGCAGCGCGCAACGGCGCGGGGCGGGGGTGATTCGCATCAGGTCTCCGGTTCTTCTGTTCTGCGCCGCGGGACGGTGGCCCCGGGCGGGGAGGCCATTGTGCAATCGCCGGGCCTCCCGGTCCGGTGGGGCCACGAAGCAAGCCCCGTGCACAGGCCGGCACGCCTGCAGGAACCACCACCGCCGAGCCACGCGATTCGGCCGGCCTGCCGGGCGTCGCCGGGCCGCGCCGCGGAGCCATGCGGTGCTCGCGCCGGCGCCGGGCCGCGCCCCGCCTGGCGTGCGGCGACCGCGCCTCATGCGTCAGCCGCCGGACAGTCGTTGACAGAGTGCGCCGGAATCTGCGGCAGGCGCCCGGCGCCGGCAGCCCTCGCGCTTGCCCTGTGCCGTGGGCGGCGCGAGCGCCGTGGCCGTGTGTCGCCCGGTGGTACTGGTGTAGGCTTGCCCGCGCCGCTCCCCAGGCCGAACTCCCCGTTGCCCTGCCATGAACACCCTGACCCTGTCGTCGCTCGGCCGCCCGCGCGACCGCGCCCGCATCGACGCTTTCTCGGTGCTGCTGTTCGCGCTGTTCACGTTCGCGCTGTCGAGCGCGTTCGAGCTGCAGGAGAAGCTCGCCGCGCTGGCGCAGCGCTTCGAGGCCTGGCAGCTCGACGAGGCGCCGCTGACGCTGACCGCGCTGTCGCTCGGCCTCGCGTGGTACGCGTGGCGGCGCCGCGCCGAGGCGGCGCAGCTGCTCGCGAACAACCGCGAACTCGCGCAGCAATTGATCGCAGTGCAGGAGAGCGAGCGCCTCGCGCTGGCGCGCGAGCTGCACGACGAGCTGGCCCAGCACTGCACCGCGATCCGCCTCGAGGCCGCGTACATCCAGCGCGCCCTGGATGGAGCGAAGGGCGACCCGACGCTGATCGCCAGCGCGGCGCAGCGCGCGGCGCAGACGGCCGACGTGCTGCACGAGAGCGTGCGGCGTTTGCTGCGGCGGCTGCGCCCGGCCGAACTCGACGAGCTCGGCCTGGTCGCCGCGCTGCAGGCGATGGGCGCCGACTGGCAGGCGCGCAGCGCGGTCGGCTGCGTGTTCCACCATGAGGGCGAGCTGAGCGGCCTCGGCGAAGCGGTCGACACCGCGGTCTACCGCGTCGCGCAGGAGGCGCTGTCGAACGTGATGCGCCACGCGCAGGCCTCGAGCGTGCGGATCGAGCTGCGCGCCACGCGCGCCGGGCTCGAGCTGAGCGTCGCCGACGACGGCCGCGGCTTCGACGCCTCGACGCTGAGCCGCGGCCTCGGCCTGCTCGGCGCGGCCGAGCGCGCCGCCGCGCTCGGCGGCCAGCTGCTCGCGCTCGGCACG
>DATMIN010000193.1:0-2293 GCA_035554275.1 Burkholderiaceae bacterium | reverse complement strand
TAGACGACGGTCCGGCCAAGCAGGCGCTGATCGACAAGATGGTCGAGATGCTGCGCATTGATGCGCCATGGGCGTTCGGCTACTTCCCGTACTCGGCCGGCGCCTACCAGCAGTGGATGACCGACGCGAAGTTCGGCCTGTTCACGAACGACCGCGCGCTGTACTACCGGATCGACCCGGCGCTGCGAGCGCGCCGCCAGGCCGAGTGGAACCGGCCGCACGCGTGGCCGCTGGCGCTGCTCGTGCTCGCCGCGCTCGTGCTCGGCGCGATCGCGTGGCGCGCGTTCCGCGCCCGCGAGCGCGCCACCGCGCTGGCCGCGCCGAGGCCGGCCGGCGCCTCCGCCGCCGCCTGACCGCATGCTGCGCTACCTCGTCCGCCGATGCGGCTACGGCCTGCTGGTGCTGATCGGCGTGAACCTCGTGACGTTCATGCTGTTCTTCACCGTCAACACGCCCGACGACATGGCGCGCCTGAACATCGGCGGCAAGCGCGTGACGCAGGAGCAGATCGACAAGTGGAAGGCCGAGCGCGGCTACGACAAGCCGCTGTACTGGAACCGCGCCGAGCAGGGCGCGAAGCGTCTGACCGACACCGTGTTCTGGGACCGCTCGGTCTCGCTGATGGCGCTGAACTTCGGCCGCTCCGATTCGAAGAACGCGACCGACATCGGCCACGAGATCGGCCACCGGATGCTGATCAGCCTGCAGCTCGCGGTGCCGCTGTTCGTGCTGCAGATCGTGGTCAGCGTCGCGTTCGCGCTGCTGCTGGTGTTCTTCCGCCACTCGGCGATCGATTTCTGGGGCGTGGTCGCGTGCGTCGGGATGCTGTCGATCAGCGCCCTGTTCTACGTGATCGTCGGGCAGTACCTGTTCTCGCGCGTGTTCCACCTGGTGCCGATCTCGGGCTTCGAGCCGGGCTGGGACGCGGCGCGCTTCCTCGTGCTGCCGGTGCTGCTCTCGCTGCTGTCGCGCCTGGGCAGCGAAGGGCGCCTGTACCGCGCGATGTTCCTCGAAGAGCTCGGCCGCGACTACGTGCGCACCGCGCGCGCCAAGGGCCTGTCGGAGCCGCGCCTGCTGTTCGGCCACGTGCTGCGCAACGCGATGATCCCGATCCTCACGAGCGCCGGCAGCTATCTGCCGTTCGTGTTCCTCGGCAGCCTGGTGTTCGAGAGCTTCTTCGGCATCCCCGGTCTCGGCTCGTACGTGATCGAGGCGATCACGGGCCAGGACTTCGCGATCGTGCGCTCGATGGTCTTCATCGGCTCGCTGATCTACATCGCGAGCTACATCGTGATCGACCTGGCCTACACCTGGGTCGACCCGCGGGTGCGGATCGTGTGATGCCGAAGATCGTCGTGCTTTGGTCCGACGTCGTCGTGCTGGCCACGCTCGCGCTGCTGGTGCTGTACGGCATCCGCATCCACGCGAGCGCGAACCTGCGCGCAACCTGGCTCAAGGTGCTGCGCGACCGGCCGGCGGCGTGTGCGTCGGTCGTGCTGGTGCTGTTCTTCGCGGTCGCGGTGGTCGACAGCTTCCACTTCCGGCGCGCACTCGACGCCACCGCCGGCGCCGGAGCGGGCCAGGTGCAGGCCTACGGCACGCGCACCGAATCGCTGCTCGACGTGCTGCTCGCGCGCGAGCTCGCCGGGCGCGAGACCTCGTACTCGGCGCCGCTGGCGATCCGCGGCTTCACGAAGGATTCGGTCGACACCGGCGGCGGCGGCATCGAGCGCATCCATCCGCGCCTGGCGCACGGCGGCGAGCAGCTCGCCGACGACGCGCAGTGGCTGCCCGACGTGCGCTCGCGCATCGCGCTCGGCCTCGCGCTCGGCCTGCTGGCCGCGGCGCTGATCGCGCTCTTCGCCGCGCTGGCGCTGGCGCGCTTCCACCGCCAGCCGCTGCGCAGCGCGGCGAGCGCGCTGCTGCGCAACCGCACCGAGCTGCCGTGGCGCGCGGTGCTCGTCACGGTGCTCGTGCTGTGCCTGCTCGGCGGGCCGCTGTTCGCGCTCGCGCGGCACTATCACGTGTTCGGCACCGACCGTACCGGCAACGATGTGTTCTACCAGGCGCTGAAGAGCATCCGCACCGCGTTCGTGATCGGCACGCTGTCGACGATCGCGACACTGCCGCTGGCGGTCGGCCTCGGCCTCGTCGCTGGCTACTTGCGCGGCTGGGTCGACGAGGCGGTGCAGTACGCGTACACGCTGCTGTCGTCGATCCCGAACGTGCTGCTGATCGCGGCCTGCGTGCTGATGATGCAGGTCTTCATCGACACCCATCCCGACCTGTTCGA
>DATMIN010000192.1:0-2448 GCA_035554275.1 Burkholderiaceae bacterium | reverse complement strand
CCGCGGCGAGCATGCCCGACTCGGCATACGCCTTGGCGGCCGCATGGCTGGCCGCGGGCAGATACACCTTCTCGCCGTCGAAGCGCGGCTCCTCGGTGTCGGCGAGGCGGTTGAACGGCGCGTACTTCTCGCGCGCGACCTTCTCGCAGGTGTCCATCACCGACGCGAACGTTTCGCGCGAGTGATCGGCAAAGCGCGTGCGGCCGCGCAGCGACTCGACATCGAGCCAGTCGTAGAGCAGGAAGTCGAGCGTGGCGCGGTAGCTCACGGGCGGGCCTCGTGGTTGGCGGCGAGCCAGGCGTTGCGCGCAGCGCCGCTCAGAGCACCTCGAACACGCCGGCCGCGCCCATGCCGCCGCCGATGCACATCGTCACGACCACGCGCTTCGCGCCGCGACGCTTGCCTTCGTTCAGCGCGTGGCCGGTCAGGCGCTGACCGCTGACGCCGTACGGGTGGCCGACCGCGATCGCGCCACCGTTGACGTTGAGCTTGTCCATCGGAATGCCGAGCGTGTCGGCGCAGTACAGCACCTGCACCGCGAACGCCTCGTTCAGTTCCCACAGGTCGATGTCGGCGACGCTCAACCCGAGTTTCTTCAGCACCTTCGGCACCGCATAGACCGGGCCGATGCCCATCTCGTCGGGCTCGCAGCCGGCGACCGCGAAACCAAGGAAGCGGCCGAGCGGCTTCAGGTTGCGCTTAGCTGCGAGCGCTTCGCTCATCAGCACGCAGGCGCCGCCGCCGTCGCTGAACTGGCTCGCGTTGCCGGCCGAGATCACGCCGCCGGGGATCGCCGGCTTGATGCCCATGATGCCTTCGTACGTGGTGCCGGGGCGGATGCCCTCGTCGCTCTTGATCGTCACTTCCTTCGTGCGCAGGCCGAGCTGCGCATCGGCGACGCCGGCCATCACGGTGCAGGCGACGATCTCGTCGCTGAACTTGCCGGTCTCGAGGGCGGCGGTGGCGCGCTGCTGGCTCTGCGCGCCGTAGCGGTCCATGCGCTCGCGGTCGATCCGGTAGCGCTTGGCGACCTGCTCGGCCGTCTGCAGCATGTTCCAGTAGATCTCGGGCTTGTGCTCGACGAGCCACGGGTCGGCGCCCATGTGGCGGTTCGCCTCGTTCTGCACGCACGAGATGCTCTCGACGCCGCCGGCCACCAGCACGTCGGATTCACCGGCGATGATGCGCTGCGCGGCCATCGCGATCGTCTGCAGGCCGCTCGAGCAGAAGCGGTTCACCGTCATGCCGCTGGTCGTGATCGGCAGCCCGGCGCGCAGCGCGATCTGGCGCGCGATGTTGGAGCCGGTCGCGCCTTCGGGCGTGGCGCAGCCCATGATCACGTCGTCGACCTCGGCAGGGTCCACCCCGGCGCGCTCGACCGCGGCCTTCACCGCCATGCCGCCGAGCGTGGCGCCGTGCGTCATGTTGAAGGCGCCCTTCCAGCTCTTCGCGAGCGGGGTGCGGGCGGTGGAAACGATCACGGCGCTGGTCATGGCGGTTCTCCTGGTGGAATCGGCTCGGCTTCAGCTGAACGACTGGCCTTCGGCCACCAGCTTCGCCAGCAGCGGCGCCGGCTGCCAGAACGCGGCGTCGTCGTGCGGGTTCGCCGCGAAACGCTTCATCGCCGCGACGACGTTGAACAGGCCGACCTGATCGGCGTAGTTCATCGGCCCGCCGCGGTGCAGCGGGAAGCCGTAGCCGGCGAGGTAGACCATGTCGATGTCGGTGGCGCGCAGCGCGATGCCTTCGTCGACGATCTTCGCGCCCTCGTTGACGAGCGCGTAGACCAGGCGCCCGACGATCTCGTCGTCGCTGATCTTGCGCGGCGCGATGCCGAGGTCTTGGCGGTGCTTCTCGACCATCTCGACGACCACCGGGCTCGGGATCGCGTCGCGCTTGCCCGGCAGGTAGTCGTACCAGCCGGCGCCCGTCTTCTGGCCGAAGCGGCCCATCTCGCACAGCAGGTCGGCGGTCTTCGAGTAGCGCAGGTTCGGCTTTTCGAGGTAGCGGCGCTTGCGGATGTACCAGCCCACATCGTTGCCGGCCAGGTCGCCCATCCGGAACGGGCCCATCGCCATGCCGAACGTCTCCATCGCCTTGTCGACCTGCGCCGGCGTCGCGCCCTCTTCGAGCAGGAAGCCGGCCTGGCGCGAATACTGCTCGAGCATGCGGTTGCCGATGAAGCCGTCGCACACCCCGGAGACCACGGCGGTCTTGCCGATCTTCGCGGACAGGCCCATGACCGTCACCAACACATCTTTGCCGGTCTTCGCTCCCCGCACCACCTCCAACAGCTTCATCACGTTGGCCGGACTGAAGAAGTGCAGGCCCACGACATCCTGCGGGCGTTGCGTGATGGCAGCGATGCGGTTGACATCCAGCGTCGAGGTGTTGGTGGCGAGAATCGCGCCGGTCTTGGCGACTGCATCGAGCTTCCTGAACACACTC
>DATMIN010000191.1:0-7065 GCA_035554275.1 Burkholderiaceae bacterium | reverse complement strand
GGCGTCCCACGCCGGCAGCGACTCGGCGGCCTGCTGCGCGAGTGCGAGCGAGGCATCGAGCGCCAGCGGCGCAGCGCTCGCGATGCGCAGCCGGCCGGCTGCGCGCAGGCGATCCCATTGCAGCGACAGCTGCTCGACGCGGTGCTCGGCGCCAGCGCCGGCACCGAGATGCAATTGCGCCGACAGCTCGCGCAGCGGCCGATCGCCGAGCGCCGCGGCATGCAGCTCGGCGATGCGCAGGCGGCGCAGGTCGAGCTCGACCGGCAGGCGCAGGCTCGTCGGCGCGCCCGGGGATGCATTGCCCTGCGCCGGCGCGAGCACGACATCGACGCGCCGCGCGCTCAGCGATTCGATGACGACGCGCCCCCACAGCGGCGCCGCCGCGCGCTCGAGGCGCAGCCCGCGCCAGCCGAGATCGCTCACATCGAAGCGATCGCCGCCGGGAAGCGCGATCGTTGCGCGCCGCGCCGCGAAGTCGCCGAGCAGCGTGCCCTGCGGCGCCTCGACCTGCACACCCGGCAGCACCGACAGCAGCCACGCACTGCCGGGCTCGCTGCGCAGCGCCCAGCCGACGAAGCCGGCCGCGCCGAGGCCGAGCGCGAGCATCGCGACGAGCGGCACGAGCAGCGCCAGCGCGATGCGCCGGCCGCGCCGGCGCGGCGCGGCGGCAGGCGACGCGGCGGGGCTCGTCGGCTCGTCCATCAGAACGCCACCCCGATGCTGAAGTGCACGCGCACCTGGTGCACCTGCTGGCCGTACGCGAGGTCGACGCGCAGCGGCCCGACGGGGCTGCGCCAGCGCGCGCCGACGCCGTAGCCGACGGCCGGCTTGAGATCGGCCCAGCGGTCGGCGGCGTTGCCGGCGTCGACGAACACCGCGCCCCAGATGTCGGGGTACTTCGCGACGATCGGCCGCGCCAGCTCGACGCTGCCGGTCAGCAGCGTGCGCCCGCCGACCGTGACGCCGGCGATCGACGGCCCGAGCGTGCGGTAGCCGTAGCCGCGCACCGAGTCTTCGCCGCCGGCGCGGAACAGCAGCGTGTCGGGGATGCCGACCGCGCTGTGCGTCAGCACCTGGCCCGCTTCGAGGCGGGCGTTGCCGAACCACGTGCTGCCGATCGGCTCGTACCACGTGAGCCGCGCGTACAGCCGCGCGAACGGGCCGCGCGCTTGCTCGAGCGCCTCGCCCTTCACCGAGCGGTTGCCGCGCGCGACGCCGAGGCCGAGCTGCGCCGAGGTCGTGCGCCCGCGCGTGGGCAGCAGCACGTTGTCGACGTTGCGGAACACCCATTGGGCGTTGCCCGAGACGGCGTCGGCCTGGCTCGACAGCGCGTCGCTGTCGAGGCGCGCGTGGGTGACCTCGGCGAACTCGAGCCGCTCGATGCGGCCGGTGTCGCGGGCGCGCCCGACGCGCGCGTTCCAGCCGAGCACCTGCTGATCGTCGACGAGCAATTTGCTCGCGCTGCCCGAGACCAGATAGCGCGACTGGTCGTCCTTCGGGTAGGTCGACAGCTCGCCGTCCCAGCGCTGGTTGTCGGGGCCGAGCACGACCTTGTTCTTCGCGATCAGCGCCTGGCCGAAGAGGCGCCGCTGCGTGTGCTCGACCGACAGGCGCGGCCCGGTGTTGGCGCTGTAGCCGACGCCGAACGTCGCCTGCTGCAGCGTCTGCTCCTTCACGTGGACCCGCACTGGCGTGGCGGCGGCGGTCGCGGGGTCGGCGTCGATCTCGACGGTCGCGCTCTCGAACAGGCCGGTCTTCTGCAGCCGCTCCTGGTAGTCGAGCAGGCGCTTCTCGCTGTACGGGTCGCCGCTGGCGAAGGTCGCGAGGCGGCGCACGCTCGCGTCGTCGTAGCGCTGCAGGCCGTCGATGCGGACCGCGCCGAGGCGATAGAGCGGGCCGCTGTCGAGCACGACGGCGATCTCGACGCGGTTGCCCGGCGCGTCGACGCGCGCGTTGGTGCTGCTCCAGGCCGCGGCCGCGTAGCCGTCGGCGCGCAGCCGCGCGAGCGTGGTGTTCTTCGCGCCCGACCAGGCCGACTGGCGGAATGCGTCGCCGGGGCGCAGCGGCCATTGCGCGCGCAAGGCCTCGAGTTCGGCGCGGGCGGCGGCATCGCCGGCCTGGGCGGCGTCGTGCAGCGCGCCGGTCGCCTCGATGCTGACCGCGCCGACCGTCGCGCGCGGCCCAGGCGCGACGCGCACGCGCAGCACCGGCAGCCCGGCCTGCTCGCCGGCGCGCTCGGCGCTCACCTCGGCGTTGAAGTGGCCCTCGGTCTCGAGCAGGCCGCGCGCCTGCGCCGGCGCGGCGCGCAGCAGCCGTTCGAGCTCGGGCGCGGTGATGCGCTCGGCGCTCGGCGCGTTCTGGAAGCGCGCGAGATCGAGGTAGTCGAGCAGCAGCTGGCGCAGCGGTTCGGGTGCTTCGACCTCGAGCCGGTACTCGGCGCGCGGCGTGGCGTCGGTCGCGGGGCCGGAGGCGGCCGCGCCGGGCGCCGGGGCGGCCTCGGGCGCCTTCTCGCCGAGCCCGAACGGCAGGTGTGCGCAGCCGCCGAGGGCGAGGGCCGCCACCGCGACGAGCGCGGCGCGCAGCCCGCCGCGCAGCGTCATTTGCTCAGCAGACGCATGGCCCCTTCCAGCCCGGCCAGCGTCAGCGGATACATGCGCTGGTTCATCAGTTGCTGGATCACCGCGATGCTCTGCCGATAGCCCCACACGCCCTGCGGCTCGGGGTTGATCCAGGCGAACTTCGGGAACGCCTGCGTGAGCCGCGCCAGCCATTCGGCGCCCGGCTCCTCGTTGTTGTATTCGACGCTGCCGCCGGGCTGCAGGATCTCGTACGGGCTCATCGTCGCGTCGCCGACGAAGATCAGCTTGTAGTCCTTGTTGTACTTGCGAATGATGTCCATCGTCGGGAACTTCTCGCTGTACCGACGCCGGTTGTTCTTCCACATGAAGTCGTAGACGCAGTTGTGGAAGTAATAGAACTCGAGGTGCTTGAATTCGCTCTTGGCGGCGCTGAAGATCTCTTCGACGCGGTGGATGTGTTCGTCCATCGTGCCGCCCACGTCCATCAGCAGCAGCACCTTCACCTTGTTGTGGCGCTCGGGCACCATCTTGATGTCGAGCCAGCCGGCGTTGGCCGCGGTGCTGCGGATCGTGTCGTCGAGGTCGAGCTCGTCGGCCGAGCCTTCGCGCGCGAAGCGCCGCAGCCGGCGCAGCGCGACCTTGATGTTGCGCGTGCCGAGCTCGAGCGAGTCGTCGTAGTCCTTGTACTGGCGTTGATCCCAGACCTTCACCGCGCTCTTGTTGCGGCCCTTGTCCTGGCCGATGCGGATGCCTTGCGGGTTGTAGCCGTAGGCGCCGAACGGGCTGGTGCCGCCGGTGCCGATCATCTTGTTGCCGCCTTCGTGGCGCTCCTTCTGCTCCTCGAAGCGCTTCTTCAGCGTCTGCATCAGCTCGTCCCAGCCCATCTTCTCGATCGCGGCCTTCTCCTCGGCGCTGAGCTCGAGTTCGAGCTTCTTCTGCAGCCAGTCGAGCGGCACGTCCTGCGTGAAGTCGGTCAGCATCTCGACGCCCTTGAAGTAGGCGGCGAACGCGCGGTCGAACTTGTCGAAGTTGGCTTCGTCCTTCACCAGCGAGGTGCGGGCGAGGTAGTAGAACTCGTCGACGGTGTTGTCGATCACGCCGGCCTGGATGGCCTCGAGCAGCACGAGGTACTCCTTGACCGAGACCTTCAGCTTGGCGGCCCGCAGCGTGAAGAAGAAATTGATCAGCATTTGCGCAGCATAGCCCGTCGCGGCGGCTCCGGCCACGGCCCGGCTTTCGGGGCGCGGCCGGGCGCTCAGGGCCGCATCAGCGGCGCATCAGCGTGTTCGACGGCAGCGTCTCGCCGAGCAGCTTGCGCGCGGCCTCGACGCCGGCCACCGGCAGCAGCTTCGCGTCGAGCAGGCCGATCTGCACCAGCACGCTCGCCTGGCTGCGCTCGTGCGCCAGCAGCGCCGAGGGTGCGGTGGGCCATGGCTCGTCTCCTGAGGGGTCGCGCCAGCAGAGTCGCTCGGGTCGATCGACGCGGCTGCATCGGTCGGTTGGGGGACGCCGCCACACCCAAATTGGGGTGGCTTTGCGGGCCGCTCGTGCGCACACTGTCGCCACCGTCGACCGACCGCTTCCGCCCCCGCCCGGCGCCATGGCCCACCACCCGTGCAAGACCTCCACACCGTCCTGTTGTTGATCGCCTTGCAGCAAGGCCTGTGCGCCGTCAGCTGGTGGGTCGGGGGCTGGCGGCTCGGGCTGTCGCGCGTGGTCTCGGCGCACTGGATGGGGGGCGCGCTCGCCACCGCCGCGGGTCTGGTGCTGATCCTCGAACGCGGCCACTGGCCCGGCTTCCTGACGGTCGTGGTCGCGAACCTCGCGATCATGGTCGCGTTCGTCGCGATGCGGCGCGGCGTGCAGATCTTCCTGCACCTGCCCTCGACCGACCGCGAGCACGCGCTGCTGATCGGCGCCGATGCGCTGCTGATGGTCGGCCTGCTGGTCGACCCGCGCTTCGCGCCGGTCACGGTGGTCGGCGCCTCGGTGCCGATCGCGTGGACGCTGCTGCGCTCGGCGGTCGAGAGCCACGCGGCGCTGAAGCGCGAAGGCTCGATCGCGACCGCGCGCGTCGTCGCCACGCCGCTGGCGCTGCTCGGCGGCCTGTTCGCGCTGCGCGCCGTGCTCGGCGTGGTCGCGCCGCAGGTCGCCGCGCGCCCGCTGCACGAGGCCAACGCCTTCAACCTGGCGGTGGTGCTGGCCTTCATGCTGGTCGGGCTGCTGCTGAACATGGTGCTCGCGCTGATGGTCGTGGGCCGGCTGATCAGCCGGCTGCAGCACCTGTCGGAGCGCGACGCGCTGACCGGCCTGCTGAACCGGCGCGCGCTCGCGCCGCTGCTGCAGCGCGAGGCCGGCCGGCTGCGCCGCTACGACGAGAGCTACGCGTTGCTGATGATCGACGTCGACCACTTCAAGTCGATCAACGACCGCCACGGCCACGCCGCCGGCGACGCCGCGCTGGTGCGGCTCGCGCAGCTGCTGCGCGAGGCGGCGCGCGAGGTCGACAGCGTCGCGCGCGTCGGCGGCGAGGAGTTCTGCGTGCTGCTGCCGCACTGCGACCCCGACGGCGCGCTGCAGCTCGCGCAGCGCGTCAACAGCCGGGTGCGCGAGGCCGACTGGGATGCGTTCGGCGAGCCGATCACCGTGAGCATCGGCCTGGCCGTGGCGCAGACGCCGGGCGAGGCGCCGCCGGCCGTGCTCGAGCGTGCCGACCGTGCGCTCTACCGCGCCAAGCACGCCGGGCGCGACCGCGTCGAGCTGGCCGAGCCGCCGCCCGCCGCCCCGGGGGGGATGGCACTGGCCTGAGAAGGCGCGCGCCGCGGCCGCGCGTCAGCGCGGCTTGTCGAGCTGCCAGCGCAGGTGCGACTTCACGGCCGGCCACTCGGGCGCGACGATGCTGTAGACGCAGGTGTCGCGCAGGCTGCCGTCGGCGCCGCGCTGGTGGTGGCGCAGGATGCCGTCGAGCTTGGCGCCGAGGCGCTCGATCGCGCGCCGGCTCTGCTGGTTGAAGAAGTGGGTGCGGAACTCGACCGCGATGCAGCCGAGCGCCTCGAACGCGTGGCCGAGCAGCAGCAGCTTGCACTCGGTGTTGAACGGGCCGCGCTGCATTCGCGCGGCGGTCCAGGTCGAGCCGATCTCGACGCGTTTTTGAACCGCGTCGATGTTCATGTACGTCGTCATGCCGGCGACGCGGCCCTCGGCGTCGAAGCTCGTGAACGGCAGCATCGAGCCCTTGGCTTGCAGCTCGAGCCGGCGCGCGATCTCGGCGCGCATGCCCTCGGGGCTCGGCACCGCGGTGTACCAGAGCTTCCACAGCTCGCCGTCGCGCACCGCGTCGACGAGGCCGTCGTGGTGCTCGGCGGCCAGCGGCGCGAGCGCGGCGTGCGCGCCGCGCAGCGTCACCGGAGCCGGCCAGGCCGCCACAAGCGCGCTCAGCGGTGGCTGCGCTGCATGAACACGAGCTTCTCGAACAGCGAGACGTCCTGCTCGTTCTTCAGCAACGCGCCCACCAGCGGCGGCACCGCGACCTTGTCGTCCTTGCTCTGCAGCACCTCGAGCGGGATGTCTTCGGCCAGCAGCAGCTTGAGCCAGTCGAGCAGCTCCGAGGTGCTCGGCTTCTTCTTCAGCCCCGGCAGGTTGCGCACGTCGTAGAAGTTCTTCAGCGCCGCGGCCAGCAGCTCTTTCTTCAGATCGGGGAAGTGCACGCCGACGATTGCCTTCATCGTGTCGGCGTCGGGGAACTTGATGTAGTGGAAGAAGCAGCGCCGCAGGAACGCGTCGGGCAGCTCCTTCTCGTTGTTCGAGGTGATGAACACCAGCGGCCGGTGCCTGGCCTTGACGAGCTCGCGTGTCTCGTAGACGTAGAACTCCATCCGGTCGATCTCGCGCAGCAGGTCGTTCGGAAACTCGATGTCGGCCTTGTCGATCTCGTCGATCAGCAGCACGGGACGTTCGTCGGACACGAACGCGTCCCACAGCTTGCCGCGCTTGATGTAGTTGCGGATGTCGTGCACGCGCTCGTCGCCGAGCTGGCTGTCGCGCAGCCGCGACACTGCGTCGTATTCGTAGAGCCCCTGCAGCGCTTTGGTGGTCGATTTGATGTGCCACTCGATCAACGGTGCGCCCACGCCTTTGGCGATCTCGAGCGCGAGGACCGTCTTGCCGGTGCCGGGCTCGCCTTTGACCAGCAGCGGCCGCTCGAGCGTGATGGCGGCATTGACCGCGACCTTGAGGTCGTCGGTCGCCACGTAAGCGCTGGTTCCCTCAAAACGCATGGGTTCGCCCGGATGGAGTGTGAGCAATACCGAAGAAGGACACCGCACTGCAACCGAGCGGCGACGCCTTCACGCGCGCATCGCACGAACGTGAGCCGAATGGGCTCAGCCGGCGGGGGCAAAATGCCGTATATATTCATATATTGCAGTCGGCCACCCGCTCGCGCCAAGCTCGGGAGAACCGCATGCGGTGCCAGGTAGGAATCATC
>DATMIN010000190.1:0-5586 GCA_035554275.1 Burkholderiaceae bacterium | reverse complement strand
CTACGGCTACCCGCGCAAACCGCTGGTGCAGGACTGCCACGGCGCGCCCGGCATCGTCTGCCGGCTCTCGCAGGCGCGGCCGCCGGCGCTGCAAGCGCTGCTGCGGCAGGGCGGCGAGCTGACGTGGCACGCCGGCCCGCTGATCAAGCGGCCGGGCCTGTGCCATGGCACCGACGGCAACGGTTATGCGTTCCTGAAGCTGCACCGCATGACCGGCGAGGCGCTCTGGCTCGAGCGGGCGCGCGCGTTCGCGATGCATGCGATCGGGCAATCCGATGCGCTCGCCGCCGAGCACGGCGCTCGCGTGCCGTCGCTGTGGACCGGCGACGCCGGCCTGGCCGTCTACCTCGCGGCCTGCCTCGACGGCGACGCCGCGCTGCCCGCGCTCGACGTGTTCTGAATCTCGCTCAACGCGCCGCGCCGCCGCGCTGGCGCTGCAGCTCGCGCCGCTTCATCGCCAGGTAGTCGTCGCGCTCCATCTCGTGCAGCTGCGGCGCGTGGCGCTCGGTGGCGGCGAACCAGTCGTGCAGGCGCTTTTCGGTGCGTTCTCCGGCGGGCGCGGCGAGGCTGCCGAGGTAGGTCTCGATCGCGAGGTAGTAGCGCATCGTGTTGCGCTCGAGCACCGCGCGCACGCCGTCGACGTAGACCGGCTTGCCGTCGTCGCCCTTGCCGGTGATGCTGAAGCCGATCTTGTCGCGCCCGCTGGTCGACAGATAGGCCTGCATCGCCAGCCGCGCCGCGGTGCCGTAGGCGTAGGCATACGACATGTGCAGGAAGCTGTGCTGGTCGTCGAGCGGCACCGCCTCGAGCGCGAGCCGGTAGTTGCGCGTGCCCAGCGGCCCCGACTCGGCGCTCATCTGCACGCGCAGGTAGTCGGCGCCGGTCGCCGGCGCGGCGTAGGCGAACTGGATCGGGTAGCCGTCGTCGAGCGGCTGGTCGAACTTGCGCCCGACGACCAGGCTCAGCGTCTCCGATGGCGGCTTGCCCGAGGTGCTGCAGCCCTTGACGTTGAGGTGCAGCATCAGCAGCTCGCACCACTGCTCGGTGCTCTGCAAGGCCGGGCCGACGACGCCGAACGGCTGATCGACGACCGCATAGACCTCGCCCTTCAAGTCGCCCGACGACTGCACCGACTCGAGCACCAGCGGCTGCTTGAACGGGTTGTTCGCGAGCCGATCGCGAAAGGCTTCGTGCTTCGCGCGCAGCGCGGCGGCGTCTTGCGCCTGCGCCGGCAGCGCGCACGCGAGGCCCAGCAGGCAGAACGCGAGCGCGGTGCGGATCGAGAGCGTCTTCATCGCGTTGTCTCCTCTCGAACGGCGAGCGCGGCGGCCCGGCTCAGAGCCAGTACTGCCACAGCCGCCCGAAGTTTTCCTTCACGCGGTCGGCGACCGAGCGCTGTTGCCACTGCGCCAGCGTGATCGGCTTCGACGCGGCCAGGTCGGCGTCGAAGGCGGCGCGCATGCGCTGGCCGAACGCCTGGCCGAGCACCACGACGTTGACCTCCTGGTTGTGCAGGAAGCTGCGCCAGTCGAGGTTGGTCGAGCCCACCGTCGACCACACGCCGTCGATCAGCGCGGTCTTCGAGTGCAGCACCACGTCCTGGCGCTCGTGGATCTGCACGCCGGCGACGAGCAGCTCCTCATAGTACGAGCGGCCGGCGTGGAACACGAGCGCCGAATCGGTCGACGAGGGCAGCACCAGCGTGACCTTGACGCCGCGAGCGACCGCGCCCTTCAGCGACGCGAGCAGTTGCGGGTCGGGCACGAAGTAGGCGTTGGTCAGCAGCACCTCGGCCTCGGCGTTGTCGATCGCCGAGATCAAGGTCGCGTAGATCTGGCTGTAGGCGTCGTCGGGCGAGCCGCCGATCGCGTGCACGACCTCGTCGCCGGCCTTCGCAAGCTGCGGGAAGTATTGGCGCGGGCCGAGCGGCGGGCCCTTCTGCTTCTCCCAGGTCTCGATGAACAGCTTCTGCAGGTTCGCGACCACCGGGCCGTCGATGCGCAGGTCGGTGTCGCGCCACGGCAGCGCCGGGCCCTTGCCGTCCTTCGGGCCGCGGCTGCCCTGGCCGCCCTCGCCGAACGAGCCACCCGAGTAGACGCCGCTGATGTTGATGCCGCCCACGAACGCAGTCTTGCCGTCGACGATCAGCAGCTTGCGGTGGTCGCGCGCGTTCACGTCCCAACCCGCCTTGGCGGTGAGCGGATTGACCGGGTTGAACTCGACGACCCGGATGCCGGCGTCGCCGAGCTGCTTGAAGAATTCCTTCGGCGTGTGCAGCGTGCCCACGCCGTCGCGGATCAGGTTCACCTGCACGCCGGCGCGCTGCTTCGCGATCAGCGCCGCGGCGAAGCGCTGGCCGACCTCGTCGTCCTCGAGGATGTAGGTTTCCATGTTGATGTGGTCGCGCGCCTGGCCGATCACCTCGAACATCGCCTGGTAGGTGCTCGGCCCGTCCTGCAGCAGCTGGACGCGGTTGCCGGCGACGAGCGGCGTGTCGACCACGGCGGCCTCGAGCGCGAGGTGGCGCTCGAGCACGTCGGTGGGCTTGCCGCCGGCGCGCAGGCCGTCGAGGATCTCCTTGCTGCGCGATGGCGTCAGCGGCCCGCGCGCGCCCTCGAGCTGCGGCGCGCCGGCGTTGCGCGCCATGTCGGGCACGATGCGCGGCAGCGAGCCGCAGCCGGCGAGCAGCGCGATCGCGAGTACCGCGAGCGCGCGGTGAATCCACGCGTTCATGCGCGCGCTCCGCGGGCAATCTCTCGTGCACTGGCGCGCACCAGCGCCGGCCCGCCGTAGATGAAGCCGGTGTAAAGCTGGACCAGGTTCGCGCCGGCCGCGATCTTGGCCTGCGCATCGGCCGCGCTCATCACGCCGCCGACGCCGATGATCGGGAACGCCGCGCCGAGCGCCGCGCGCAGCCGCCCGATCACGCGGTTCGACGCCGCGAACACCGGCGCGCCCGACAGCCCGCCGGCCTCGTCGCCGTGCGGCAGGGTCTTCACCGCATCGCGCGCGATCGTCGTGTTGGTCGCGATCACGCCGTCGGCAGCGTGGCGCTTCAGCGTCGCGGCGATCGCGTCGACCTGCGCGTCGTCGAGGTCGGGCGCGATCTTCAGGAACACCGGCACGCGCCGGCCGTGGCGTTCGGCCAGCACTGCGCGGCGCTGCTGCACCGCGCCGAGCAGCGCGTCGAGCGCGTCGTCGCCTTGCAGCGCGCGCAGGTTCTGCGTGTTCGGGCTCGAGACGTTCAGCGTCACGTAATCGGCGTGGGGATACACGCCGTCGAGGCAGGCGAGGTAGTCGTCGGCGGCGCGCTCGATCGGCGTCGCCGCGTTCTTGCCGATGTTCAGGCCGAGGATGCCGCCGCGCTGGCGAAATTGCGCGCGCTGCACGTTCGCGACGAACGCCGCCAGCCCGTCGTTGTTGAAGCCGAGCCGGTTGATCAGCGCGTTGGCTTCGGGCAGGCGGAACATGCGCGGCTTCGGGTTGCCGCTCTGCGCCTTCGGCGTGACGGTGCCGACCTCGATGAAGCCGAAGCCCATCGCGCCGAAACCGTCGATGCAGCGGCCGTTCTTGTCGAGGCCGGCGGCCAGGCCGACGCGGTTCGGAAAGCGCAGCCCGGCGAGCTCGATCGGATCGCTGACGCGCGGCTGCGACCACAGGCAGCGCAGCGGCGTGTGCTGCAGGCGGGCGATCGAGTCGAGCGTCAGCTCGTGGGCTCTTTCGGGGTCGAGGCCGAACAGGAACGGCCGCGCCAACGCATAGGGCATCGATGACATGGCCGGGATTGTGGCAGTGCGTACGCGGCATACTGGAGCGCGAGAACCCTCTGCACTCCCCTCCGACACGGGCACGGCGTGCCCGCCGACACACCATGCGAATCGACCCTTCGACCGGCCCGCACCGCCTCGAGCGCGACACCTTCGGCGAGATCGCCGTCGCCGACACCTCGCTGTGGGGCGCGCAGACGCAGCGCTCGCTGCACCACTTCGACATCTCGACCGAGCGCATGCCGCGCGAGCTGATCCAGGCGCTGGCGCTCGTCAAGCGCAGCGCCGCGGTCGTCAACCGCGAACTCGGCGCGCTCGATGCGGCGAAGGCCGAGGCGATCGTCGGCGCCGCCGACGCGGTGCTCGCCGGCGGCCACGACGAGCAGTTCCCGCTCTCGGTGTGGCAGACCGGCTCGGGCACGCAGACCAACATGAACATGAACGAGGTGCTCGCGAACCTCGCGTCGCACCGCCTCGGCGGCGCGGTCGGCGAGGGCCGGCTGGTGCACCCGAACGACGACGTGAACCGCGGCCAGTCGTCGAACGACGTGTTCCCGACTGCCATGAGCGTCGCGGTGCTGCGCGCGCTCGAGGAGCAGCTGCTGCCGGCGCTCGGCACGCTGCGCGACACGCTCGCCTTGAAGTCGGCGGCGTTCGCCGATGTCGTGAAGATCGGCCGCACGCATTTGCAGGACGCGACGCCGCTGACGCTCGGGCAGGAAATCTCCGGCTGGGTCGCGCAGCTCGACCACGGCATCCGCCATCTGCGCACGACGCGGCCGCATCTGCGCGAGTTGGCGCTCGGCGGCACCGCGGTCGGCACCGGGCTGAACGCGCACCCCCAGTTCGGCGCGCGCGTCGCCGCCGAGCTGGCGCGCGCCACCGGCCACCCGTTCGAGACCGCACCGAACAAGTTCGAGGCGCTCGCCGCGCACGACGCGATGGTGTTCGCGCACGGCGCGCTGAAGACGGTCGCGGCCTCGCTGATGAAGATCGCCAACGACGTGCGCTGGCTCGCCTCGGGCCCGCGCTCGGGGCTGGGCGAGATCACGATCCCCGAGAACGAGCCGGGCAGCTCGATCATGCCGGGCAAGGTCAACCCGACGCAGTGCGAGGCGCTGACGATGATCGGCTGCCAGGTGCTGGGCAACGATGTCGCGGTGAACATCGCCGGTGCATCGGGCAACTTCGAGCTGAACGTGTTCAAGCCGGTGATCGTGCACAACGTGCTGCAGAGCATCCGGCTGCTCGCCGACGGCGCCCGCAGCTTCGAGGAGCATTGCGCGCGCGGCATCGAGGCCGACCGCGCACGCATCGGCGAGCTGGTGCAGCGCTCGCTGATGCTGGTGACGGCGCTGAACCCGCACATCGGCTACGACCGCGCCGCGCAAATCGCGAAGGCGGCGCACGCGAACGGCCTGAGCCTGCGCGACGCGGCGCTCGCGTCGGGCCACGTCACGGCCGAGCAGTTCGACGCGTGGGTCCGGCCCGAGGCGATGGTCGGCACGCCGATAATCGGCGCATGACGCAAGACGAACTGAAGGCGCTGGTCGGCCGCGCCGCCACGCAATACGTGGAGGCGGGCAGCGTGATCGGCGTGGGCACCGGCTCGACCGTCAATCACTTCATCGATGCGCTCGCTTTGATGCCGGCGCGCATCCGCGCCGCGGTGTCGAGCTCGCAGCACAGCACCGAGCGGCTGCGCGCGCACGGCATCGAGGTGCTCGATGCGAACCAGGTCGAGCAGCTGGCGGTCTACATCGACGGCGCCGACGAGATCGATCACGCCGGCCACATGATCAAGGGCGGCGGCGCGGCG
>DATMIN010000189.1:0-7415 GCA_035554275.1 Burkholderiaceae bacterium | reverse complement strand
TCGCCGCCCTCGCGCAGCTGCTGCGCCATCCGGCCGGCGAGCTGCTCGAGCAGGCCGTCGAGTTCGGGGCGCGCCGGCCCGGCCGGTGCGCGCAGCCGCGCCTGCAGCCGCTGCACGGTGTCGAGCAGGCGCTCCTCCTCGATCGGCTTGACGAGGTAGTCGATCGCGCCGTGCGCAAACGCCTCGACGGCGTAGCGGTCGAACGCGGTCACGAACACGATCTCGGCGCGCCGGCCGATGCAGCGCGCCGCCTCGACGCCGTTCATGCCGGGCATGTGGACGTCGAGAAACACGACCTGCGGCGCGAGTTCGTCGAAGCGCTCGACCGCCTCGCGGCCGTGGCGCGCCTGCGCGACGATTTGCAGCTCGGGCCAGAGCCGTGCCAGGTGCGCGGCGAGCTGCTCGCGCAGCAGCGGCTCGTCGTCGGCGATCAGCGCGGTCGGCGCGGCCATCAGTGGCGCCCGGCCGCCCGAAGCCACTGAGCGCCCCCTCGGGGGGCAGGAGCGAAGCGACGTGGGGGCTGTTTCATCTCAGTGAGTTCCGCCGGCCGCGAGCGGCACGCGGAGGTCGGCGCGCACGCCGCTCGGCTGCTGCTCGATCAGCTCGAGCGTCGCCGCCGGCCCATAGAACGCGAGCAGCCGTTCGCGCAGGTTGCGCAGGCCGGCGCCGCCGCCGGCGCTGCCGGCGCCGTCGCCGAGGCCGGCGCCGGTGTCGGCGACCCACAGGCGCAGCGTCGCCGCGCCGTCGCGGCGCGCGCCGACCTCGATGCGACCGCCGTCGAGCGCCGGGTCGATGCCGTGGCGGATCGCGTTCTCGACCAGGGTCAGCAGCGCCATCGGCGGGAACGCGAGCGTGCGCACCGCGGGCTCGATCTCGATCGAGAACGCCAGCCGGTCGGGCATGCGCATCAGCATCAGCTCGAGGTAGGCACGCACCAAGCGCTCCTCGTCGGCCACGGTCGCGTCGGGCTGCTGCAGCTGCGGCAGCGCCGCGCGCAGGTAGGCGATCAGGCTGCGGAACAGCGGCACCGCACGCGGCGAGCCGCTCTCGACGAGCTGCTGCACGTTGGCCAGCGTGTTGAGCAGGAAGTGCGGCTCGATCTGCGCGGTCAGCAGGTGCAGCCGCGCGTCGGCGGCCTGGCGCTGCAGCGTTTCGCGCTCGAGTGCGAAGCGCAGCGCCTCGGCGCGCGCCTGCGCATCGCGCTCGCGGTAGAGCGCGCCGAGCGCGAACATCGAGCCGATCAGCGCGGCGCTCAGCGTCACGAGCACGTAGCCGCGCACCAGCGGCTTTTGCGCGACGAAGGCCGAGAAGTCGCCGCCGACGGTGAGCATCTGCACGATGAACGGCGACACCGCCGCGCCGATCACGACCGCGACCAGCTGCGCCACCCACACCGGCAGCAGCGCCTGCGGCCACGCGCCGGCGACCTTGAACGCGAGCAGCAGCACCATGCCGACGAACAGCGTCTCGCCGAGCACCTCGATGAACGGGTTCAGCGTGATCGGGTTCAGCGCGATCGCGCCGCCCACCGCGAGCACGACCGCCGACGCGAGCTGGCGCCGCGACGGCACGAGGCGCGCGCGCTCCCAGTGGTCGGCGGCGGGCGGTGTGACGGCGGGCGCGGCAGGGGTCATCGGGCGACGGTAAGCGGCGGACCCGGGCCGGTCAAGATCGCGGCCCCGCCGCTTGCGACGAAGCGCGGAAATCGCGCCCTGAGCGGCGCTGCCGCGGCACGCTCGGCGCCTGATACAGGATCGCCGTGCGGGACGCGCAGCGCATCAGTTCAGCGGGAACTGCCTGAACAGGCTCGCCAGCACCGTCTCGGAGCCGTAGACGCTCAGGTGGTCCTTGTCGATGTAGAAGTACTGCGCGCCGTCGTGCTGGGCGCAGGTGTCCTTGCGGCACAGCACGTCTTCGGCGTTCAGGATCTTCAGCGCCGGGTAGTCGCGCTGGATCTTGCGCAGCACCTCGAAGTAGTCCTTGAACGGCGCGTTCATCTCGGCGCGCTTGAACACGCACTCGTCGGCGCCCGACACCAGAAACTTGCTCTGGCAATTCTCGGGCGTGTGGTGGAAGTACGGCACATCGACGACGTAGATGACGGTCTTGCCCGAGGCCAGCAGCGAGCGGATCAGGTGATCGGTGCCGGCGCTCAGCACGTCGCGCTCGGTCAGCTGCGTCTGCCTGGCATAGAAGTTGGTCAGGCTGGCCGGGTTGTCGCCTTTGCGCACCATCGAGATCACGACCGTGCCGATGTCGGGCGAGCGGTTCGCGTACGCCAGCCCCTTCTTCGCGATCTCGGTGCAGTCCTGCCCCCACTCCTTGCCGTTCGGCCGATACGTCAGGTTCGGGTAGACGAGGCAGCCCGGCGACGCGATCAGCACGCTGGGCACCGCGAGGTGATCGGCGAAGATCGCCGAGTACAGACCCATCGCGTGGCTGTCGCCGAAGAACATCACCTTCGGCGCCGCCGAGTTCGTGATGCACACCTCCTCGGGCAGCAGGCTCATGCCGAGCTGGTCGCGGCAGGTGGTGTTGGGCTGGTCGTAGTGCTCGTAGATCTTCAGCCGGTCAAACACGCTCTTGTCGGGCAGCGCCGGCAGCGCGGCGATCTTGATCCGGTCGCGGTGCAGGTTCCCGTTGGTCTGATGGATCACGCCGCCGAGCACGGCCGCCAACGTCATGAACACCAGCAGGCCGGCCGCGCGGCGATTCGGCGCCGAAGGTGCACGCGGGGCGACGACGCCCGCGCCGCTGCTCCACTGCGACCGAAACGGCCGCTCGACGAAGCGATAGGTCAGCCACGACAAGACGAACGCCGCGCCGATCGCGCACACGCCGATCTCGAGCGCGCCCTTGAACGCGCCGGTGATCCGCAGGAACGCCAGGATCGGCCAGTGCCACAGGTACAGCGGGTAGCTGATCAGGCCGATCCCGACCATCGCCGGATTCGAGAGCAACCGGCGATTGACCCACGCGAGCGGGCCGGCTGCGATGATCGCCGCGGCGCCGAGCGTCGGCAGCAGCGCCCACCAGCCCGGGAAGGCCTTGTCCTTCGCCAGCAGGCACTCGGCGAGGGCGATCGCCGCGAGGCCGCCGACGGCGAGCGGATTCGCGAGCTTCGCGTGCAGGCCGGGTGACTTGATCTTGATCGCGCCCTTGCACGCCAGCAGCGCGCCGATCAACAACTCCCAGACCCGCGTGGCCGGCGAATAGAAGTTCGCCACGGCATCGATGCGCACCATCACGACGTTGGCGCAGAACGACGCGAGCAGCACGCCGGCCGTCACGAGCAGCAGGTTCCAGCGCCGCTTCCACGCGAACCACAACACCAGCGGCCAGACGAAGTAGAACTGCTCCTCGATCCCGAGGCTCCACAGGTGCAGCAGCGGTTTCGTGTCGGAGGCGCTGTCGAAGTAGCCGGCCTCCTTCCACAGCACGAGGTTGGCGACGAAGCCCGCGCCGCCGGCGATGTGCTTGCCGAGCTCGGCATACGCGCCCTCGGGCAGCAGGTACCAGCCCGCGACCGCGCAGCTGGCCAGCATCACGCCGAGCGCCGGGAAGATCCGGCGGATGCGGTGCTGGTAGAAGACCCAGAAGCTGAAACTGCCGGCCTCGAGATTGCCGAGAATCACCGACGAGATCAGGTAGCCCGAGATCACGAAGAACACGTCGACGCCGACGAAGCCGCCCCGGATCAGGCTCGGAAACGCGTGGAACGCGACGACCGACAGGATCGCCACGGCGCGCAGGCCGTCGATGTCGGGGCGGTAGCGGGGATGGGCGGAAGTCGCAACGGCAGACATAGGACACGTCTTCGGCCGAATCGCCGGCTTCTTGACGGTGGCGCCGCAGGCAGATCAACGCCCCGCTTCACTTGATAATGCGGGGATTCAACCCCCACGAGGTCACGATGAGCGCAGACAAGGATCGCGGCATTCGCCGCCAGAAGCAGAAGCGGGCGAAGGACAAGAAGAAGCAGGCGCGGCAGCAGCCGCCGGCCGGCGGGCAGAAGGCGGCGGTGCCGCAGAAGTCCGAGTGACCTGAGGTTCGAGCGCCCGGCGGCGGAGGGCGACGCAGGAAGCCCGCTGCTGATGTCGATTCGAGGGGCGGCCGGCCGTCGTTCGGATGGAGCCCGCGAAAGCACAGCGGCTTCAGCCCTTCGACACCACCAGGAGCCCCTCGTGACCAAGATGATCTTCGTGAGCCTGCCCGTCACCGACCTCAGCGCCTCGGTCGCCTTCTACAAGGCTCTGGGATTCGCGCAGAACCCGCAGTTCAGCGACGACAGCTCGGCCTGCATGGTCTGGAGCGAGACGATCCACGCGATGCTGCTCACGCACGCCAAGTGGCGCACCTTCACCGAGCGGCCGCTTCCGCCCGCCGGCACCGCCAAGGTCATGCTGTCGCTTTCGCTGGACAGCCGCCAGGCCGTCGATCTGATGAACGACGCGGCGGCCGGGCACGGCGGCCAGGCCGATGTGAACCCTCCGCAGGATCTCGGCTTCATGTACAGCCGCGACCTGGCCGATCCCGATGATCACCTGTGGGGCGCGTTCTGGATGGACCCGGCGGCGCTGCCTTCGCACAGCCAGGCGGCCTAACCTCAGCCCCGCGCCAACACCGGCCGCAGCGCCGCCCCCGTGTGGCTCGCCGCGTTGCCCGCCAGCGCCTCCGGCGTACTCTCGCCGACGACCGCCCCACCCTTCACGCCGCCCTCGGGCCCGAGGTCGATGACCCAGTCGGCCTCGGCGATCACGTCGAGGTCGTGCTCGATCACGACGACGCTGTGGCCGCCGTCGACGAGCCGGTGCAGCACGCGGATCAGCCGCTCGACATCGGCCATGTGCAGCCCGACCGTCGGCTCGTCGAGCACGTACAGCGTGTGCGGCGCCTTGTTGCCGCGGCGCGTGACGTCATCTCTCACCTTGCTCAGTTCGGTGACGAGCTTGATGCGTTGCGCTTCGCCGCCGCTCAGCGTCGGTGACGGCTGGCCGAGCGTCAGGTAGCCCAGGCCCACGTCCTTCAGCAATTGCAGCGGGTGCGCGATGTTGGGCATGCTGGCGAAGAACTCGACCGCTTCGTCGACCTCCATCGTCAGCACGTCGCCGATGCTCTTGCCGCGCCAGCTGACCGCCAGCGTCTCGGCGTTGAAGCGCGCGCCGTGGCACACGTCGCACGGCACCTTCACGTCGGGCAGGAAGCTCATCTCGATCGTCTTGACGCCCTGCCCCTCGCAACCCGGGCACCTTCCCTCGCCCGTGTTGAACGAGAAGCGGTTCGGCGCGTAGCCGCGCGCGCGGGCTTCCAGCGTCTCGGCGAACAGCTTGCGAATCGTGTCCCAGAAGCCGATGTAGGTGGCCGGGCACGAGCGCGGCGTCTTGCCGATCGGCGTCTGGTCGACCTCGAGCACGCGGTCGATGAAGCCCCAGCCGTCGATCTGCTCGCAGCCGCTCCAGTTCGGCTTGCCGCCGCGGGTGTTGATGAACTGCAGGTTCGCGAGCAGCACGTCGCGCGCGAGGGTCGACTTGCCCGAGCCGCTGACGCCGGTGACGGCGACGAGGCGCTTCAGCGGCAGATCGACCGTCACGCCGCGCAGGTTGTGCAGCGACGCGCCGCGGATCGTCAGCAGCCGGTTGGCCTCGCTCTCCTTGCGCAGCGTGCTCGCCGTCACCGGCTCGATGAAGCGGCGCGCCTGCAGCGGGTGGCGCAGCGGGTTCGCGAGCAGCCGGCCCGTGACCGACTCGGGGTGCAGTGCCAGGTCGGCGACACTGCCCTCGGCGACGAGGTTGCCGCCGCGCTTGCCGGCGCCCGGGCCGATGTCGATGATGTGGTCGGCGCGGCGGATCGTGTCTTCGTCGTGCTCGACGACGACCAGCGTGTTGCCCTTGTCCGAGAGCGTCTTCAGCGCCGCGAGCAGCACCTGGTTGTCGCGCGGGTGCAGCCCGATCGTCGGCTCGTCGAGCACGTAGCACACGCCCTGCAGGTTGCTGCCGAGCTGGGCCGCGAGGCGGATGCGCTGCGCCTCGCCACCGCTGAGCGTCGGTGCGGCGCGGTCGAGCGTCAGGTAGCCGAGGCCGACCTCTTCGAGGAACTCGAGGCGACTCTTGATCTCGCTGACCACGTCGCGCGCGATCTCGGCGTCGCGGCCGGTGAGCACCAGGCCGTTGATCCAGATCCGCGCATCGGCGACCGACCACGCGCCGATCGCCGTGATCGGCTCGTGCTCGAACGTCACGAGGCGCGACGCCGGGTTCAGACGCGTGCCGGCGCAATCGGGGCACGGCGCGTCGACGACGCCCTCGACCTCCTGCTCCTCCGACGGGAAGCTCTGCTCGCGGCCCTTGTCGCTGTCGTCGCGGATCGAATCGTCGTAGGCCTTGCGCTGCTCGCGCGTCAGCGCCAGGCCGGTGCCGACGCAGGTCGTGCACCAGCCGTGCTTGCTGTTGTAGCTGAACATGCGCGGGTCGAGTTCGGGGTAGCTGGTGCCGCAGGTCGGGCACGCGCGCTTGGTCGAGAACACCTTGACCGCGCCGATCTGCGTGGTCGAGGTCTGGTTCGCCATCGCGCCGACCAGGCCGTCGAGCGGCGCGAGCAGGTGCATCACGCCCTTGCCGAGCTCGAGGCTGCTTCCGAGCAGCGCGCGCAGTGCGGCTTCGTTCGCGGGGTCGACGACGATGTCGCCGACCGGCAGTTCGAGCGTGTGCTCCTTGAACCGATCCAGGCGCGGCCACGGGTCGAGCTTCAGGAATTCGCCGTCGACGCGCAGGTGCGTGTGTCCTCGCCCCTTGGCCCACTTCGCGAGGTCGGTGTAGACGCCCTTGCGCGCGACCACCAGCGGCGCGAGCAGGCCGACGTGTTCGCCCTTGTGATCGCGCAGCAGCTGCGCCGCGATGCTCTCGGCGCTCTGCGGCTTCACCGGCGAGCCGTCCTTCGTGCAGTGCTGCAGACCGAGCTTGACGTACAGCAGGCGCAGGAAGTGCCAGACCTCGGTCGTCGTCGCGACCGTGCTCTTGCGCCCGCCGCGAGAAAGCCTCTGCTCGATCGCGACCGTCGGCGGGATGCCGTACACCGCGTCGACCTCGGGCCGCCCGGCCGGCTGCACGATGCTGCGCGCGTACGCGTTCAGCGATTCGAGATAACGGCGCTGGCCCTCGTTGAACAGGATGTCGAACGCAAGCGTGCTCTTGCCCGAGCCCGAGACACCGGTGACGACGCTGAACTTGCCGCGCGGGATGCTGACGTCGAGCGACTTCAGGTTGTGCTCGCGCGCATTGACGATGCGGATGCTCTCGTCGACGGGGAGCCGCTGCGCGCGCGCCGCCCGCAACAGGAATTGCAGCGGCAGGCCTTCCTCGACGCGGTGGCCGCCCAACCCCATCGCGATGTCGTAGTCGGCCAGCGCCTTGCCGGTG
>DATMIN010000188.1:0-2414 GCA_035554275.1 Burkholderiaceae bacterium | reverse complement strand
GTGCTGCGATGCGAAGCGCAGCGCGTTCGCCGACAGCGCCGCGCGCCGATCCGGCTCGGCGAGCAGCGTCAACGCGAGCGCGACGCCCTCGTCCATATCCGCCGCGCGCAGCGACGCGCCGGCCGCGAGCGACAGCGCCGCCGCCTCGGCAAAGTTGAACGTACTCGGCCCCATCACGAGCGGGCAGCCGCAGGCCGCGGCTTCGATCAGGTTGTGGCCGCCGAGCGGTGCGAAGCTGCCGCCGAGCAGCGCGACCTGCGCGCTCGCGTAGTACAGCGCCATCTCCCGCATCGAGTCGCCGAGCCAGACCTGCGCGCTGCGCGCGTCGGCGGGCGGCTCGTCGCCCCAACTGCTGCGGCGCGCGAGCGTGAAGCCGGCGTCGCGCACCAGCGCGGCGACCTCGTCGAAGCGCTGCGGATGTCGCGGCACGATCAGCAGCAGCGGCGCCTCGCGATCGGCGACATGGCGTCGCCACGCGTCGAGCAGCGGCGCCTCCTCGCCTTCGCGCGTGATCGCCGCGAGCACGACGTCGCGGCCGAGCGCGGCGCGCCACGCGCGGCCGCGCGCGAGCTGCGCCGGATCGGGCGCGAGGTCGTACTTCAGGTTGCCGCAGACCTCGACATGCGCCGCGCCGGCCGCATGCAGCCGGCGCGCATCGTCGTCGCCCTGCGCGAGCACGAGCACGACGCTGTCGATCGCCGGCCGCAGCACCGCGCCGATGCGCCGGCCGCGCGCGAGGCTGCGCTCGCTCAGCCGCGCGTTCGCGAGCACCATCGGCACGCCGGCGTCGCGCGCCGCGAGCAGCAGGTTCGGCCAGACCTCGGTCTCCATCAGGATGCCGACCCCGGGCCGGAACTGCGCGAAGAAGCGCCGCACCGCGCCCGGCGTGTCGAGTGGCAGCCAGGCTTGTCGATCGCCATCGCGCAGCAGCTCGACGCCGGCGGCGCGGCCGGTCGCGGTGCCGTGCGTCAGCAGCAGGCGCAGGCCGGGGCGCTCGACGCGCAACGCATCGACGAGCGCGGCCGCGGCGCGCGTCTCGCCGAGCGAGACCGCGTGCAGCCAGCACCAGCCGCTGCTCGGCGCATCGCGATAGACGCCGACGCGCTCGCCGCCATGCGCGCGGTACAGCGGCTCGGCGCGGCCGCGCCACCACAGCCGCAGCGCGTAGGCCGGCAGCAGCAGCCGCAGTAGTGACGAGTAGGCGGCGCGCGCCAGGCGTTCGAGCGGCGTGGCGGGAGCGGCGCTCAAGCGGCGGCCTCGCGCACGCGCTGCCACGCCGACCAGACCGCGTCGACGCCCGGCACGCGCGGCCCGGCGCCGGCGCCTTCGGCCTCCACCGAGACCTGATGCCGATGCCCGTGCGCGGCCTGCGGCCCGGTGCGCCATGCGGTCGGGAAGTTGTAGACCTGCACGTGCGGCAGGTCGAGCGCGACCGCGATGTGGCTCAGGCCGCTGTCGACGCCGATCACGCCCTGCGTCTGCGCGAGCCGGTCGACGACCGCGTCGAGCGACAGCGCCGGCCAGACCTCGGCCGCGTCGCCGAGCGCGGCCGCGAGCCGCTGCGCGCGCGCGAGTTCTTCGGCGCCGGCGTGCGGCAGTGCGACGCGCCAGCCCTGCGCGATCGCGCGCCGGCCGAGCTCGATCCAGTGCGCCTCGGGCCAGAGCTTGTCGTCGCGCGAGGTGCCGTGCACCAGCGCCAGCGTCGGCGTGCCGGCGGCGGCGTCGTGCGCGGCGCGCAGGCCGAACACGGGCGGGCCGCTCGCCGCATAGCCGAGCGCGCGCGCCGCCAATTCGCGCGAGCGATCGAGCGCATGCGTGCGCGGCGCGATGCGGATCGCCCGGTCGACGAGCCAGCGCGCCGGCGGCTCGTGGCTCGCGCCGTCGGTGCGATTCGCCAGGCCGTAGCGCAGGCCGCCGGGCGCGAGCCGCGCCTGGCGCGCGATCAGCGCCGATTTGGTCAGCCCCTGCAGGTCGAGCACCGCATCAAAGGCGGCCTCGCGCAGCTGGGCCCGGAACGCGCGCCACTCGGCGCGCACCGCGCCGGTCCACCACGCCGCGCTCCAGCGCCGCAGCGCGCACTCGATCACCGTGTGCACGCCGTCGACGCGCCGCACCAGCGGCGCGAAGCCCGGCTCGACGACCCAGTCGATCAGCACCTCGGGGTGTGCCGCACGAATGTCGTGCACCACCGGCATCGCATGCACGACATCGCCGAGCGACGAGAGCTTGACGATCAGGACGCGCACGCGGCCGACGCGTGTTCAGTGCGCCGCGGTCTCGACGTGCGCGTCGGGCTTGACCGCGCGCAGCGCCGCCATCATCACGGTCTCGATGCGCTTCAGCGCGCCCTCGCTGTGGCCCTCGAAGCGCAGCACCAGCACCGGCGTGGTGTTGGAGGCGCGGATCAGCCCGAA
>DATMIN010000187.1:0-2522 GCA_035554275.1 Burkholderiaceae bacterium | reverse complement strand
GTGAGGCGCCGTCCGCGCACCAGCTGGACGATCTGGAACAGCCGGTCGGCACGGCGCATCGGTGCTGGCCTGTCAGCGCGGCGCGTGCAGGCCGACGCGGTTGCCTTCGGTGTCGGTGATGTGCGCGAACACGCCCATGTCGCCGGGCAGCTGCACCTTCGGCGTCGTGATGCGGCCGCCGGCCGCGGCCACGCGCGCGAGCGTGGCGTCGAGCGACGCGCCGCCGTCGAGGTAGACGAGCGAACCGGTCGTCGCCGGCGCGGGCGCCGACTCGCCGGCGATCAGGCAGCCGCCGACGCCGGCCTCGTCGTAGGCGAACAGGCCGAGCTGGTTCGGCGCGATCGTCTCGCGCCGGATCGTGGTGGCGAGCACGGCTTCGTAGAAGGCCTGGGCGCGGTCGAGGTCGCGCACCGGGATCTCGAACCAGTGGAGGGCGCTGCGGTGGGACATGAGGATCTCCTGTCGGTGGTGAAGAGGAGCCTTCATGCTGCGCGGGGGCTGCTGACAGCGTGGTGTCAGCAGCGATTCGAAGCGGTCGACCACCCTCTGCGCGCTAGGAAAGAAGCGAGTTCTGTCTCAAATGGTTGAAGTTCTCGACGTTCTCACTGACCGCGCGGGCGGCCAAGTAGAGATCAAGGTCCGCGGTCAAGAGATAGTGGCCGGATCGAACGCAGGTCATCAGGCCCGCATCAGTCAAGCCAAGCCGCACGAACACTCGCTCCGTCATGACGGTCGCGCTCTCGTGCCGCTCTTCGAAAGCCAGAGCGACAAATCCGCGTAGCGCGTCGAGTAAGCGCTCGCGAAGTGCGCCGTTGGCGTAGGCAAGAAGATTCGAGGTCTCGGTAAGAACAGACGTCGTCACCACCACGCGCTCGAAACGGCCCACAGTCGCTACGAGCAGATCGAAGTCGGCTTCGGTGAACTCCCTACATCGCCTGTGCGAGCGAATCGATCGACGATCGACCGTTCCGACTACAAAGAGAACCAAGACATTCGCGTCGAGGACCAGCGACGCCATTTGTCACGCCGCCACGGTAGCCCGGTCCCGCAGAGAGATGACCTTTCCGCTCTTGATGGTCACGACCTTAAAAGAACGGGACTTTGAACGCCCGCCGGCGATGGCGGCGAATGCACCATTGGCCGCATCCCAGGGTCGCGAGAAGCCCACCGTGACAAGCCATGTCGCGGTCGGTTCCTTGTACTCGACTTCCTCAAGGCCGAGGTCGCTCAACTGCTCGCCCTGGAACAGGTCGTGAACGTACTCGAAGGCCTGCTTCACGGCCTGCTTGACATCGATTTCCACGGCAGCCATGCGATCCTCCAATCAATCCAGTCGCCGAACGAGATTCTGTACCGATTGCAGCGCCGACACCTACGTGGCCACCGCCTGCCGCACCGCATGCTCCCACTCGGCCATACGCTGCGCGGCGCGCTCGCGCGGCATCGTCGGGTGGAAGGTGCGCTCGGCGCGCCACTGCGCGGCGAGTTCGTCCAGCCCGCCGTACACGCCGCACGACAGCCCGGCGAGGTAGGCCGCGCCGAGCGCGGTGGTCTCGATCACCTCGGGCCGCACGACCGGGATGCCGAGCAGATCGGCCTGGAACTGCATCAGCAGGTCGTTGACGCAGGCGCCGCCGTCGACGCGCAGCTCGGCCACCGGCGATGCGCCGGCCGCGACCGCGTCGCGGCTCATCGCGGCGAGCAATGCGGCGCTCTGGAACGCGATGCTCTCGAGCGCGGCGCGCGCAATGTGCGCAACGGTGCTGCCGCGCGTGAGGCCAACGATCGCGCCGCGCGCCTCGGCCTTCCAGTACGGCGCGCCGAGGCCAGTGAAGGCCGGCACGAACATCACGCCGCCGCTGTCGGGCACGCTTTCGGCCAGGCTCTGCACCTCGCCGCTCGCAGAAATAGCGCGCAGGCCGTCGCGCAACCACTGCACCACGGCGCCAGCGATGAAGACGCTGCCCTCGAGCGCGAATTCCGGTGCGGCGCCGGGTTGCGCGGCGCTGGTCGTGATCAGGCCGTTGGTCGAGGTCTGGAACCGCGCGCCGGTGTGCATCAGCATGAAGCAGCCGGTGCCGTAGGTGTTCTTCGCCAGGCCGGGGCGAAAGCACGCCTGCCCGAACAGCGCGCTCTGCTGGTCGCCGGCGACGCCGCCGATCGGCACGCTCGCACCAAGCAGCTCGGTGCGCGTGTGGCCGAACACGTGGCTCGACGGGTGCACCGCCGGCAGCATCTCGCGCGGCACCTCGAGCAGGCCGAGCAGCTCGTCGTCCCAGGCGTTGCGGTGCACGTCGAGCAGCAGCGTGCGCGACGCGTTGGTCACGTCGGTGGCGTGGACCGTGCCATTCGTGAGCTGCCACATCAGCCAGGTGTCGACGGTGCCGAACGCGAGCTCGCCGCGCTGCGCCGCGGCGCGCGCGCCGCTCACGTGATCGAGGATCCACTTCAGCTTCGTGCCCGAGAAGTAGGCGTCGATGATCAGCCCGGTCTTGGCGCGAAACGTCGGCTCGAGGCCGCGC
>DATMIN010000186.1:0-3684 GCA_035554275.1 Burkholderiaceae bacterium | reverse complement strand
GAGCGAGATCGTCAAGCGCTTCGCGACCGGCGCGATGAGCCTCGGCTCGATCAGCACCGAGGCGCACGCCAACCTCGCGGTCGCGATGAACCGCATCGGCGGGAAATCCAACACCGGCGAGGGCGGCGAAGACCCGGCGCGTTATCGCAACGAGCTGAAGGGCATTCCGATCGCGCAGGGCACGAAGTTCAGCGACGTGATCGGCCCGGGCAACATCCAGGTCGACTTCGAGCTCAACGAGGGCGACTCGCTGCGCTCGAAGATCAAGCAGGTCGCGTCGGGCCGCTTCGGGGTGACCACCGAATACCTGCAAAGCGCCGACCAGCTCCAGATCAAGATGGCGCAGGGCGCCAAGCCCGGCGAGGGTGGCCAGTTGCCGGGCGGCAAGGTGACCGACTACATCGGCATGCTGCGCTACTCGGTGCCGGGCGTCGGCCTGATCTCGCCGCCGCCGCACCACGACATCTACTCGATCGAAGACCTCGCGCAGCTGATCCACGACCTGAAGAACGCCAACCCGCGCGCCAGCGTCAGCGTCAAGCTGGTCAGCGAAGTCGGTGTCGGCACGATCGCGACCGGCGTGGCGAAGGCGAAGGCCGACCACGTCGTGATCGCCGGCCACGACGGCGGCACCGGCGCCTCGCCATGGAGTTCGATCAAGCACGCCGGCACGCCGTGGGAGCTGGGCCTGGCCGAAACGCAGCAGACGCTGGTGCTGAATCGCCTGCGCTCGCGCATCCGCGTGCAGGCCGACGGCCAGATGAAGACCGGCCGCGATGTCGTGATCGGCGCGCTGCTCGGCGCCGACGAGTTCGGCTTCGCGACCGCGCCGCTGGTGGCCGAGGGCTGCATCATGATGCGCAAGTGCCACCTGAACACCTGCCCGGTCGGCGTCGCGACGCAAGACCCGGTGCTGCGCAAGAAGTTCACCGGCCGCCCCGAACACGTCGTCAACTTCTTCTTCTTCGTCGCCGAGGAAGCGCGCTCGATTATGGCGCAGCTCGGCATCCGCACGTTCGACGAGCTGATCGGCCGCGCCGACCTGCTCGACACCCGCAAGGGCATCGCGCACTGGAAGGCCAAGGGCCTCGATTTCGCGCGCGTGTTCCAGCTGCCCAGCGCGCCGGCCGACGTACCGCGGCGCCAGACCGAGGCCCAGGATCACGGCCTCGCGAAGGCGCTCGACGTGAAGCTGATCGAGAAGTGCCGGCCCGCGATCGAGCGCGGCGAGAAGGTGCAGTTCATGGAGGAGGTGCGCAACGTCAACCGCACGGTTGGCGCGATGCTCTCCGGCGAGCTGATCAAGCACCGCCCCGAGGGCCTGCCCGACCACACGATCTTCATCCAGATGGAAGGCACCGGCGGGCAGAGCTTCGGCGCGTTCCTCGCGAGGGGCATCACGATCTACCTGATCGGCGACGCGAACGACTACACCGGCAAGGGCATGAGCGGCGGGCGCATCGCGATCCGGCCGTCGATCGAGTTTCGGGGCGACGCGACCCAGAACATCATCGTCGGCAACACCGTGCTGTACGGCGCGACCAGCGGCGAGGCGTTCTTCCGCGGCGTGGCGGGCGAGCGCTTCGCGGTGCGGCTGTCGGGCGCGACCGCGGTCGTCGAGGGCACCGGCGACCACGGTTGCGAGTACATGACCGGCGGCACCGTCGCCGTGCTCGGCAAGACCGGCCGCAACTTCGCGGCCGGCATGAGCGGCGGCGTGGCCTACGTGTACGACGAGGACGGCACGTTCGCGACCCGCTGCAACACCTCGATGGTCACGCTCGGCAAGGTGCTGCCGGCGGCCGAGCACGAGGCCGAGCGCGCACACTGGCACAACGGCCAGTGCGACGAGGCGATCCTGAAGAAGCTCGTCGACGACCACCACAAGTGGACGGGCTCGCTGCGCGCACGCCACATCCTCGACCACTGGGTCGAGTCGCGCGCGAAGTTCGTCAAGGTGTTCCCGAACGAGTACAAGCGTGCGCTCGGCGAGCGCGCCGAGAAGGCGGCGATGCTGGCGAGCGAATCGAAGGCCGTGCAGGAAGCCGGCCACACGATCGCGAAGGCCAAGAGCAAGGCCGTGCCGGCGAAGTAGCCGCGCGAATCCCGCCACGCAACACGCACCACCCACAGAACACGAGCAAGCGCATGGGCAAAGTCACCGGCTTCATGGAATACGAGCGGCTCGAAGAGGGCTACGCGCCTGTCGCCGAGCGCAAGACGCACTACAAGGAATTCGTGATCGGCCTCAAAGAGGCCGACGCGAAGATCCAGAGTGCGCGCTGCATGGATTGCGGCACGCCGTTCTGCAACAGCGGCTGCCCGGTCAACAACATCATTCCCGACTTCAACGACCTCGTGTACCGCGCCGATTGGAAGAACGCGTTCGCGGTGCTCGACTCGACCAACAACTTCCCCGAGTTCACCGGCCGCATCTGCCCGGCGCCGTGCGAGGCGGCGTGCACGCTCAACGTCAACGACGATCCGGTCGGCATCAAGAGCATCGAGCACGCGATCGTCGACAGGGCCTGGGCCGAGGGCTGGGTTGTGCCCCGGCCGGCGAAGCTCAAGACCGGCAAGAAGATCGCGGTCGTCGGCTCCGGCCCGGCCGGCATGGCGGCGGCGCAGCAGCTCGCGCGCGCCGGCCACGCGGTCACGCTGTTCGAGAAGAACGACGCGATCGGCGGCCTGCTGCGCTACGGCATCCCCGACTTCAAGATGGAGAAGTCGCACATCGACCGGCGCGTCGCGCAGATGCAGGCCGAGGGCGTGACGCTGCGCACCGGCGTGCTCGTCGGCAAGCTGCCCGAGGGCACGAAGGTCACCAACTGGGCCAAGGAAACGATCACGCCCGAGCAGCTGAAGGCCGAGTTCGACGCGGTGCTGCTGACCGGCGGCGCCGAGCAGTCGCGCGACCTGCCGGTGCCGGGGCGCGATCTCGAAGGCATCCACTTCGCGATGGAATTTCTGCCGCAGCAGAACAAGATCAACGCCGGCGCCAAGGTGAAGAACCAGCTGCGCGCCGACGGCAAGCATGTGATCGTGATCGGCGGCGGCGACACCGGCAGCGATTGCGTGGGCACCAGCAACCGCCACGGCGCGGTGAGCGTCACGCAGTTCGAGCTGCTGCCGATGCCGCCCGAGCAAGAGAACAAGCCGCTGGTCTGGCCGTACTGGCCGATCAAGCTGCGCACTTCGTCGAGCCACGAGGAAGGCTGCGAGCGCGAGTTCGCGATCGCGACCAAGGAATTCGTCGGCGGCGAGGGCAAGGACAAGGGCAAGGTCAAGGCGTTGAAGGCGGTGCGCGTCGAGTGGCAGGGCGGCAAGATGGTCGAGGTCGCCGGCTCCGAGCAGACGCTGCCGGCCGATCTGGTGCTGCTCGCGATGGGCTTCGTCAGCCCGGTGGCGAGCGTGCTCGAGGCTTTCGGCGTCGAGAAGGACGCGCGCGGCAATGCGCGCGCGAGCGTCGATGCGGTCGGCGGCTACGCGACCAATGTCGACAAGGTGTTCGCCGCCGGCGACATGCGGCGCGGCCAGTCGCTCGTGGTGTGGGCGATCCGCGAGGGGCGGCAGGCGGCGCGGGCGGTGGACCAGTACCTGATGGGTACGAGCGAGCTGCCCAGGTAGGGCACGATTGCCGCGTTTCTCGCGGCCCACCGAGGCAGCCAGCTGGCGCCGCCTCGG
>DATMIN010000185.1:0-3436 GCA_035554275.1 Burkholderiaceae bacterium | reverse complement strand
CCGGCTCGGTCGCGCAGGTGCGCGAGTGCGCGGCGCAGCTCACGCGCATCGCCAAGCGCAGCGGCGTGACGATCATCCTCGTCGGCCATGTGACGAAGGAAGGGGCGCTCGCCGGCCCGCGCGTGCTCGAGCACATCGTCGACACGGTGCTGTACTTCGAGGGCGACACGCATTCGAGCTTCCGCCTCGTGCGCGCGATCAAGAACCGCTTCGGCGCGGTCAACGAGATCGGCGTGTTCGCGATGACCGAGAAGGGGCTGAAGGGCGTCTCGAACCCGAGCGCGATCTTCCTCTCGACGCACGGCGAGCCGGTCCCCGGCTCGTGCGTGCTGGTCACGCTCGAAGGGACGCGGCCGCTGCTGGTCGAGATCCAGGCGCTGGTCGATTCGGGCGGGCCGTCGCCACGTCGCTTGAGCGTCGGCATCGAGCGCGATCGCCTGGCGATGATGCTGGCGGTGCTGCACCGCCACGCCGGCATCGCGATGTTCGACCAGGACGTGTTCGTCAACGCGGTCGGCGGCGTGCGCATCAGCGAGCCGGCGGCCGATCTCGCGGTGATGCTCGCGATCCAGAGCAGCCTGCGCGGCAGGCCGCTGCCGCGCGGCTTCATCGCGTTCGGCGAGGTCGGCCTGGCCGGCGAGGTGCGGCCCGCGCCGCGCGGCCAGGAGCGCCTGCGCGAGGCCGCCAAGCTCGGCTTCTCGGTCGCGATCGTGCCCAAGGCCAACGCGCCGAAGGGCAATGCGAAGACGCTCGAGGGCCTGACGATCCACGCGGTCGAGCGCATCGAGCAGGCGATCGAGATCGCGCGCAGCCTGTGACATGCTGAGTGCCCGATGAAGCTCGCCGCGATCTCCGACATCCACGGCAACCTGCCCGCCCTCGACGCGGTGCTGGCCGACATCGCCGCGCACGGCGTGAGCACCATCGTCAACCTCGGCGACATCCTGTCCGGCCCGCTGTGGGGCGCGGCCACCGCCGAGCGCCTGATGGCGCTGAAGCTGCCGACGATCGCCGGCAACCACGAGCGCCAGTTGCTGACGCATTCGCGCGAGCGCATGAGCGCGTCGGATGCGCACACCGCCGACGAGCTGCAGCCCCATCACCGCGCTTGGCTCGCGAGCCTGCCGGCGAGCTTGCAACTCAGCGCCGAGGTGTTCTGCTGCCACGGCACGCCGACGAGCGACTTGAGCTACTTCCTGGAGACGGTGGTCCCCGGCTTCGCCGGCATCGGCTCTGGCGCCAACGGCGTGCGCGCCGCGACGCTCGCCGAGGCGAGCGCGCGCGCCGGCAGCGCGATGCAAGGCATCGCGCACGCGCTGATCCTGTGCGGGCACACGCATGTGCCGCGGATGCTGCGGCTGGCCGACGGGCGGCTCATCGTCAACCCGGGCAGCGTCGGCCTGCAGGGCTACGACGACGACCACGGCCACCCGCACGTGATCGAGACGCGCGCGCCGCACGCCCGCTACGCGCTGCTCGAGCGCGCGGCCGCCGGCTGGCACGTGAGCCTGCGCGCGGTCGCCTACGATTGGGAATCGGCCGCGCAGCGCGCCGAGCGCGAGGGCCGCCCCGACTGGGCCGCGGCGCTGCGCACCGGCTTCGTCACGCAGCTCGAGGGCGCGGCGACGTGAACCCCGCAGTCGGCTGGAGCCTCGCCGCCGCCGCGCTGGTCGCGGGCTGGTTCAGCTACCGCTGGCCGGGGCTGGCGCTGGCGGCCACGGTGGTGGTGTTCTGGCTGCTGCTGCAGTTCAACCGCTCGGTGCGCGTGATGCGCGACGCGTCGGGCTCGGCGGTCGGCAGCGTGCCGAGCGCGGTGATGCTGCACTCCAAACTGCGCCCCGGCCTGACGCTGCTGCAGATCGTCACGCTGACCAAGAGCCTCGGCCGCCGCACGAGCGAGTCGCCCGAGATTTGGGCCTGGGGCGACGCCTCGGGCGCGCGGGTGCAGGTCGAGTTCGATGCGAAGGGCCGCTGCGCGCGCTGGACGCTCGAGCGCCCGGCCGAGCCGCCGACCGATCTGCACACCTGAAGCTCGGCCGCCGATGCGCATCGTCGACGCCGCGACCACGCGCCGCCACCTCGGCTTCGCGGCGCTGATCGAAGCGCTGCGTGCGATGTTCGTCGATGCCGGCTGCGAGGTGCCGGCGCGCGGCGTGCACCGCATCGGCGGCGCCGGCGACGAGGCCGGCGGCACGCTGCTGCTGATGCCGGCGTGGCGCGCCGGCGCGCGGCTCGGCGTCAAGACCGTGACGATCTTCCCCGGCAACGCGGCGCGCGGCCTGCCCGGCCTGCACTCGACCTACCTGTTGTTCGACGCGACGACCGGCGTGCCGCTGCTGCAGCTCGACGGCAACGAGATCACGTCGCGGCGCACCGCCGCGGCCGCCGCGCTCGCCGCGTCGTTCCTCGCCCGCCCCGAGGCGCGCCGGCTGCTCGTGCTCGGCACCGGGCGCGTCGCCTCACTGCTGCCCGAGGCGCTGCGCTGCGTGCGGCCGATCGGGCCGGTGCAGGTGTGGAACCACCGCGCCGAATCGGCGCGCGCGCTCGCGGCCACGTGGCGCGCTGCGGGCATCGACGCGACGGCGACCGACGACCTCGAAGCCGCGGTCGGCCACGCCGACATCGTCAGCTGCGCGACGCTCGCCACCGCCCCGCTGCTGCGCGGCGCCTGGCTGCGCGACGGCATGCACCTCGACCTGATCGGCAGCTTCACGCCGCAGATGCGCGAGGCCGATGCCGATTGCTTCGCGCGCAGCCGCGTCTTCGTCGATACCGACGAGGCGCTCGCGAAGGCCGGCGACGTGCGGGACGCGATCGCCGCCGGCGCGTTCGACGCGAGCCGCCTGCAGGGCACGCTCGCGCAGCTGTGCGCCGGCACGCGCGCCGGCCGCACGAGCGACGCCGAGCGCACGCTGTTCAAGGCGGTCGGCAGCGCACTCGAAGACCTGGCCGCGGCCGAGCTGGTGGCCGACGCGCTGGCGCGCGAGTCGCTATCCTCGACGCCTTCGACCGCACCGCCCGCCGCCCCGTGACCGACGCCCGCCCGCCGCAGAAAGACATCCGCTTCTGGTGGGAAGACTTCCAGGCCGGCCAGGTGCGCGAGTTCGGCGCGCTGCCGGTCACGCGCGAGGCCACGATCGCGTTCGCGACCCAGTTCGATCCGCAGCCGTTCCACATCGACGACGCCGCGGCCGAGCGCTCGCTGTTCGGCAAGCTCTCGGCGAGCGGCTGGCACACCTGCGCGATGGCGATGCGGATGACGTGCGACGAGTACCTGCTCGAATCGAGCAGCCTGGGCTCGCCCGGCATCGACAGCCTGCGCTGGACCCACCCGGTCTTCCCCGGCGACACGCTGCACGTGCGCCTGACCACGCTCGAGACCCGGCCGATGGCGAGCCGGCCGACGGTCGGCCTGGTGCTGTCGAAGTGGGAGGTG
>DATMIN010000184.1:0-2902 GCA_035554275.1 Burkholderiaceae bacterium | reverse complement strand
GATGCACGTCGCCCGGACACAAACAGTCCGGTGGACTGTTTGTGCCTGGCGGCGCTCCGAGCCTCTGGCTCGGAGAGGGCAGTCGGAGCGAAGCGCAGACCGCCGCAGTGAAGCGGAGCAGCCTGGCTGCACGCGCCTTTGCCGCTCCACCGCCCGTACCGACACCCGCGCGAGCGCCCGCAACCACGTTCCGAGATTGCTGACATGCCCCTTGGCCCCTTCGCCCCCTCCAGCGCCCTCACCCTCGGCGTCGAGCTCGAGCTGCAGCTCGTCAACACCGTCGACTTCGATCTCACGCCGGCCGCCAACGACCTGCTGGAGCTGCTCTCGCGCAAGCCGTTCCCGGGCACGGTGACGCCCGAGATGACGCAGAGCATGATCGAGATCGCCACCGGCATCCAGGCCGAGCACGCGCCGCTGCTGGCCGAGCTGCGCGGCATGCGCGACACGCTCACCACCGCGTGCGACCGCCTCAACATCGACATCGCCGGCGGCGGCACGCACCCGTTCCAGCGCTGGAGCGAGCAGCGCGTGTTCGAGAAGCCGCGCTACCAGCAGCTCTCGCAGCTCTACGGCTACCTCGCCAAGCAGTTCACCGTGTTCGGCCAGCACGTGCACGTCGGCTGCGCGTCGGGCGACGATGCGCTGTTCCTGCTGCACTCGCTGAGCCGCTACGTGCCGCACTTCATCGCGCTGTCGGCGTCGTCGCCGTTCTTCCAGGGCATCGACACGCTGTTCGATTCGGCGCGCCTGAACTCGGTGTTCGCGTTCCCGCTCAGCGGCCGCGCGCCGTTCGTGCTGAGCTGGGACGAGTTCGCGCACGGCTACTTCACGAAGATGGAAGCGACCGGTGTGGTCCAGTCGATGAAGGACTTTTACTGGGATATCCGCCCCAAGCCCGAGTTCGGCACGATCGAGCTGCGCGTGTGCGACACGCCGCTGACGGTCGAGCGCGCGGCGGCGCTCGCGTGCTACCTGCAGGCCATCTGCCGGCGCCTGCTCGATCGCGTCGAGCCGCCGCCCGCCGAAGACGACTATCTCGTCTACACCTTCAACCGCTTCCAGGCCTGCCGCTTCGGCCTCGACGGCACGATGGTCGACCCGCGCACGCGCGAGAGCCGCACGATCCGCGAAGACGTGCTCGCGACGCTGCGCGTCATCGACGGCCACGGCAGCGCGCTGCACAGCCTGGCGGCGCTGACCGAGATCGAGCGCTGCGCCGCGAGCGCGGGCAACCACGCGTCGCACCTGCGCGGCGTCTATGCGCGCGCGCGCAACGTGCAGAGCATGGTGCAGGAAAGCACGCGCGCGCTGCGCGCCGGGCCGGGGTGATCGGGCCAGCGAGGCGCGCGCTGCGCGCCGCGGATCAGCGCGCGCGCGGCGGCGCGCCGAGCACCAGCGTCCAGTAGCGCGCCTCGCCGGGGAAGCGGGCCGCGTCGCTGTCGCTGCAGGCCAGGCCGAACTCGGCGACCTTGGCGTTCATCAGGTTCTCGCAGTGGCCTTCGCTCTCGACCCACGCCTGCACCACCGCATCGAGCGAGTCGTAGCCGTAGGCCACGTTCTCGGCCGCGGCGCTGAAGCGGTAGCCCATCGCGGCCAGGCGCTCGGTCAGCGAGCGGTTCTGGCTGTCGCGGTGGCTCATGTGATTCAGCGCCGCCATGTCGTTCGACTGCGCCGCGGCGACCGCGGTCAGGTTCGCGCTCCAGCGCAGCGGCGTGCCGATGCCGGCATGCGCGGTCTGCCGGCACACGAGGCCGCGCGCGCGCATTGCGTTCAGGCGCTGCACCACCTCGTCGGGCGACAGGCGCGCGCCGCAGGTCGGCTTGGCCGTGTCGGAGCGCGCGCTGTCGGGGGCGAGCGAGCCGGTCGCGAGCAGCGCGCCGGCGACGAGCGCGAGCGCGTGGCGACGCCGGCGTTCGGAAGGTGATGCAGCCATGCGTCCAGATCGGCCGGGCCGCCGCAAGGCTTGAGGTGCTTAACGCCGCTCGCGTTGTTCAAAGCCCCGAATACGTGTGGAATTCACGCCCTTATCGGTCGGTGTGAAATTTGCACACCCCGGGCTGTGGGGGAAACGCCGCAAACGCGCTCGCGCGGGCCAGACCCGGCGCTACAGTCCCGCGCATGTCGCAACTGGTTACGTTATCGAAAGCAATGCTGCGCGGCGTTCTCGCGGTGGCCGCGCTGTGCGCTGCCGGCGCGGCCTCGGCGGGAATGCGCCCTGCCCTCGAGGCACCGCCGACGCTGACCCTCGACGCGTGCAGCTGGGACCGCCCCGGCATCAACCCGTTCATGGGCGATGTGGTCGGCGCGGTCGATCGCTACCAAGACATCCCGCCCGAGGTGCGCGCCCGGCTGAAGGCGCGCATGGCCAAGCGCGAGTACGACGACATCGTCAGCATCAAGCGCGACAGCATCGACGGCCAGGCAGGCCAGGAATACAGCAACGTCATCAGCGACATGCACTTCGGCACGCACCAGGTCTGCCGCTCGGTGACGCGCGCGTCGTGGACCACGGCGATGCAGGAGCGCGGCCTGGTCTATTGCGAGAGCGGCCGCTGCATCCTCGTGCCCACGGTGTGCCGCAATGTCAGCCGCGTCAGCCGCAAGGGCGTGTCGCCGGAGCACGCCGAGGCACCCGACGACGCGGCCGGCCCGATCGCCGAGGTGCCGGCGCTGCCGGCCGACCCGACGCGCGCGCTCGCGCTCGACGCCGCGCCGAGCTTCGCGGAGCCGCTCGCGCATTTGCGCGAGGCGGGCCCGATCGGTGCGGTGCCCGGCGTGTTCGGCTCGGCGTTCGACGGAGGGCCGCTCGCCGCGGGCGGCGCGGTGCCGCCGCTGGTCAGCGGGCCGATCGGCGGCTTTCCGGGCGGCGTGCCCGCGGCGGCCAGCGCGCCCCCCGAGG
>DATMIN010000183.1:0-14739 GCA_035554275.1 Burkholderiaceae bacterium | reverse complement strand
CACTCGTGCGCGTTGAACGGGTAGTCGCGTGCCCAGGTGAACGGGAACAGCACCGTGTGAGGAATGGCGCCGGTGTCGACGATCAGTTCGCCGATCTTGGCCTGCAGCCAGAAGTCGTTAGTGGCGGGTGGCGAGAAGGTCAGCAGGCCGATCAGTACGGTCATCGCCGCGGCCGCGAGCACCCGTAGGATCGCATCGAACCTGCTCGATACCGCGTTTCGGGTTTGGGCGGTGGGGCGATCCGCCCATCGACCGGACGCTATCGGGGGCGTGGCGCTCACTCGATCCTTCGGTCTGCGGCGCCGTCGGGCAAAGGGCGCTGGTTCGGCATGGCCTGCAAAGCGCAGCAAGCGAAATGCCATGGGGAGTTTGGCGTGGCCGGCAGGCCGACAGACGGTCGGCCTCCTGTGGCGGCCGCACAAGGCCTGGCGCTGAGGCGATCAAAGACTGACGGGATTGGTCTGGGCATTGAGCAGCCGGCAAGCACAAAGCGACAAATTTTGTCGCATAAGTGTAAGTTTCGGCCGGGCACCACGGCGCTTTCGATGTTTTCGGGCTGGCATGACGCGTGCACCTAACGCCGGGCCCACCAACCGAAGGAGTCTTTCCTCATGAAACGCGTTCAACAGGGTTTCACCCTTATCGAACTGATGATCGTCGTCGCGATCATCGGTATTCTCGCCGCCGTCGCGCTGCCGGCTTACCAGACTTACACCATTAAGGCGAAGGTCTCGGAAGGCATCCTGGCGACCAGCCAGTGCCGCACGGCGGTCGCCGAGGTCTACCAGACCGGTACCGCATCGACTGCTCCCACGGCGAACACCTGGGGCTGCGAGAACACGACTGGCCCGGCATCGAAGTACGTCAACACCGTCACGACCGACGACAACGGCAAGATCATCGTCCTGCTGATGCCGTCGGCGGAGTTGAAGGACGCCAACGGCACCACAATCGCGCTCGTTCCGGCGAACGCCAGCGGCAGCGCCCTGACGTCGGCCAGCGTGGGCGGCACGCAAGTCGGCAACTTCCTGTGCGGCCCCGCTTCGGGCGTCGGCACGCCGATCGACAAGAAGTACCTGCCGGGCTCGTGCAAGAACTGATTCCGCGCTAGACCTTCTCGACACAGGGCGGCTTTCGGGTCGCCCTGTTCTTTTGGGTTCTGCCTTTCGGGTCGCCGCGATGATCTACGCATTCGGTCTGGCCGCGATGGCCGTGGCTTGGCTGCTGCCGGGGCACTACTACCCCTGGACCTCCTTTCAGCAGGATGCACTGAGCCTCATCGGCGCGGGCCTGGTGGCCCTCGCCGCGCTCGTCAGTGTCCGCGAATGGCCGTCGCGTTGGTCGCCGCTCACGGTGTTGGCGGTGCTGCTGGCGCTGGTGGCGATGCTGCAGTGGGCAACGGGCATGGTCCCGTTCCTCTCCGACTCGCTGGTGGCGGCGGGCTACCTGATCGGCTTCGCGATGATGGTGATCGCGGGCCACCAGCTCGCCCGGACCGACCGGCACTTCGTCAGCGCGCTGTACGTCGCACCGCTCGCGGCGGCGATCATCTCCGTCGGCCTGTGCGTCGCCCAGTGGCGGCACTGGGGCCCTTACGGCTTTCTCGAACAGCTTGGGCAGGATGACCGGCTCGGCGCGAACCTGATCCAGCCGAACCAGCTCGCCTGCCTGCTGGCGCTCGGCGTGGCCGGCGTGCTGCAGGCGTACGAGACGCGCCGCATCGCCGGCTGGTTGGCCTCGCCGGCGCTCGTGTGGCTGGGCTTCGGCCTCGTTCTCACGCAATCGCGCGCGGGGTGGCTCTTCGTGCTCACGATCGGGTTGATGTGGGCGCTCTACCGCCGACCACTGAATCTCCGCACGCCGCCCTACGCAGTCGCGGCGTTTGCCGCGCTGTTCGTCGTCGGAATATTCGCGTGGGCCAAGCTCAACCCATGGGTGGCCGGGGCCGGCGTTGGCGAATCCCTGGCGGCCCGGGCGCAATCGGGCCACCGGCTGGTGCATTGGGAGACCGTCGTCGACGCCCTGATGCGCTCGCCGTGGCTCGGGTACGGCTGGATGCAGATTTCCGCCGCACAGCAGGCCGCCACGCTCGACCATCCGGCGACGTTCGAGTGGCTAAGCAGCAGCCACAACCAGTTCCTCGATCTGATGGTCTGGAACGGCATCCCGATTGGCCTGGCGACGATCGGGGTGATCGCCTGGTGGTCGGTCAGAAACATGCGCGCGTGCCGCGACGCCGGCACCTGGGCGCTGCTCACCGGCCTGGCGGTGCTGTTTGCGCACTCGATGGTCGAGTTCCCGCTGCAGTACGCGTACTTCCTGATGCCGGCGGGTCTAATGATCGGCGCGGTCGAGGCCAACACGGGCGAGCCGGCAATGCCTGCCCGGTTCACGGTAGGGCGAGCGACCTACGGCATCGCTGCGCTGGCGATGGCTGGGTTGCTGTACCTGGTGGCCGACGAGTATTTCAAGGTCGAGGAAGCGGTGCGCCGCGTGCGGCTGCGCGACGCCGGCTACGTGCAGGGCGGCGCGGAGCCGGGGGTGCCCGACGTGAAATTGCTCGACGGCCCGCGCGAATACCTCTGGGTCTGGATGAGCGAGTCGCACGAGAACATGACCCCGGCCGAACTCGATCGACTTCGCACGGTGACGCAGCGCTACTCGTCTCCGCCCGCCTTGATGCGCTACGCGCTCGGCGCCGGTCTCAACGGCCGGCCCGCCGAGGCGCAGCGGACGCTCGCGATCCTGTGCCACGTGTCGGTAGAGAAGCATTGCGATCAGGGCCGCCAGCGATGGGCGGAACTGAGTAAGCAGTACCCGCAGCTCGGGAAGATTCCGTTCCCGCAAACCCCGAAGCGTTGAGCGGCACGTGACCGCTCCACTATCATCGCCGCGGAGCGGGGGCGCTTGTCCGCAGACCGCGCTTCGCAGGATGGAGCCGATGTTCAAGTGGCTGGACACGACAAGCGTCGACGCATTGGCTGACAGCCTCGTCGCCGACCTCTTGCAGCGGGTGCCCCCGGCGGCGCTCGGGGCGGCGGGCAAGAAGGCCGGCGCCAAGCACGAGAAGGCGTACAAGTCCGTCCTGTCGAAGGCGCGCGAGTTCAAACGCGATCACGATCTGAACGTCTACAAGAAGGCGCGCCTCGCCAACCGGCTGAAATGGGCGCTCGCCGAAGCCGGCTATCCGCCCGAGTTCGTGACCGAGCTGACCTACGAGCTCGCCGCCACGCTCTCGTCACACGCCACCGGCGATCGCTGACCGACGGGCCGTCACGGCTGTCTAGGAACCGACCACGCGATGGCAAAGCCCGGCGCCGCCTCGACACCACCTTCGACGGGTCTGGCCGCGCGCTGGCTCGCGGCCACCGCCCACCACCAGGCCGGTCGGCTCGCGGAGGCCGAGGCCGCCTATCGACACATCCTCGGCGACCATCCGCAGCACTTCGACGCGCGGCATCACCTCGGCGTCGTCGCATTGCAGCAGGGTCGTCTCGACGAATCTCAAAGCAACCTCGTAGCGGCGTTGGCCCTGAACCCGCGCTCCGCGGCGGCGCATAACAATCTCGGCAACGTCCACCTGCGGCGGCAGCGGCTCGACGAGGCGAGTGCGAGCTTCCAGCGTGCTGTCGAACTCCAGCCCGGCCTGTTTGATGCACGCCTGAATCTCGGCTTGGCGCTGCGCGGCCTGAAGCGGCTCGATGAAGCCGCGGCGCAACTTCGCCGGGCCGTGGCCATCGATCGGCGCTCGGTTCAGGCGCTGGCCAACCACGGGGCCGTGCTGCTCGACCTGGGCGACGCGGCGGGCGCAGTGCAGGCGTTCGAGGCCGCAGCGCGCCTCGAGCCCGCGGCGGCGACGGCCCACGCGAATCTGGGTGCCGCGCTGTGCGCCGCGGGTGACTTGCCGCGCGCGCTGGGGGTGCTCGATCGCGCCCTCAAGCTCGATTCGCAGTCGGTGCCCGCGCTGGGCGCACGCGGTACCGCGCTGGCAAGGCTCGGCCGCTACGCGGAAGCCTGTGCGACGCTGGCGCGTGTGGCAGGCATGACGCCGGACTCGGCCGCCGCACACTCCAATCTCGGGCTGGCGCTGCGCGATGCCGGCCAGCCCGGCGAGGCCATCGCGCCGCTGCGCCGTGCGCTGGCGCTCGACCCCTCGCTCGGCGCCGCTCAGGTCGCACTCGGCCAGGCGCTGCGTGAGGCGGGACGCGAAGCTGACGCCGACGCGCACGAGCGTCAATCACGTTCGTCCACCATGTCGTCCGCCGACACGCTGAACCGCGACGGGATGCTGAAGATCGAGCAGGGCGACCGCGCCGGTGCCGAAGCAGCATACGAGCGGGCGCTCGCGCTCGATGCGCGGTGTGCGGAGACGCACTATCTGATCGGCAACCTGCGAATGCTCCAAGGGCGCAGCGTCGAGGCATTGAAACACTACGAGAAGGCGCTCGCCCTGGACGCGGGCCACGCTCAGGCACGTTGGGCGCTGACGATGGCGCAGATCCAGCCCGTGAGTGCGAGTGCAGCCGAAGCGATGCGATCGCGATCGAGCTTCTCGCGCATGCTGCCCGAGCTCGACCGTTGGTTCGACGCGCGGCGCAGCCTCGAGGGCTACCGCGCAGTCGGATCGACGCAGCCGTTCTATCTGGCCTACCAGGCGCAGAACAACCGCGAGTTGCTGGCGCGCTACGGGGCCCTGTGTGCGCGGTTGATGGCGCCGTGGCAGGCTCAGAACGTGGCCGCGCCAAGCAGGGGCGAATCGAGCGCGAGTGGGCGGCGTATCCGGGTCGGCATCGCCTCGGCCCATCTGCACGACCACTCGGTGTGGAACGCCGTCGTGAAAGGGTGGGTCCGGCATCTCGACCGGCAACGCTTCGATGTCATCTTGTTCAGCCTGAGCGGCCGCAGCGACGCCGAGACCGCGCAGGCGCGTGCGCTCGCCCAACGCTTCGAGTCGGGCGTGCGCACGCTTGCGCACTGGGTGCGGACGATCACCGAGAGCGCGCCCGACATCCTGATCTACCCCGAGATCGGCATGGACGCGCTGACGACGAAGCTGGCCAGCCTTCGGCTCGCGCCGGTGCAGGCCGCCAGTTGGGGTCATCCGCAGACGACCGGTCTGCCCACGATCGACCATTACCTGTCGGCCGACGATCTCGAACCCGCCGATGCCGAGTCGCACTACACCGAGAACCTGGTGAGGCTAGCGGGCCTCGGCGTGTGCTACGAGCCGATTCGTGTCGAATCGGTGAGCCCGGACCTCCGGGCGTTGGGATTGCCAACGGGCGTCCCATTGCTCTTGTGCCCCGGCCAACCCTTCAAGTACGCGCCGGAGTACGACGCGTTGTGGATCGACATCTCGAAGCGGCTACCGGCTAGTTGTTTGGTCTTCTTCAGGCCCGCCGACAACGAACTTGGCGGAGCGCTCGAGCATCGGCTGCGAAACGGCTACGCTGCGGCGGGCGTCGACTTCGACCAGCATGTGCGCTTCATCCCGTTCCTCGACCGAGCCCGCTTCTATGGCCTGATGAAGCTGGCACACGTATTCCTGGACTCCCCCGGGTTCTCCGGCTTCAATACCGCGATGCAGGCCATCGAGTGCGGGCTACCGATCGTTGCGCTCGAGGGCGAGTTCATGCGAGGTCGGTTCGGCAGCGCCTTGCTACGCCGCCTCGGACTGGAGTCGTGCATCGCCACGTCCGCGGGCGGCTTTGGCGAATTGGTCGCGGCACTGGTGCGCGACGACGCCTGGCGTTCAAGCCTGCGCCAGCAAGTCGAGACCAGACGCCAGGCCCTGTGGGGCCACACAGCGGCGATCGAGGCGCTGGAGCGATTCATCGAGCATGCGCTGCTCGAGTCGCACTGACGAGGCCGCGCGATCAGTTCCCGACCGAGCGCGCGCCACGGCCCACGCACTGATACTCGATTCCGTACTCGGCCATCATCGTCGGCTCGTAGAGGTTGCGACCGTCGAAGATCAGCGGCTCGCTCAGCGCCGCCTTCAACGCGGAGAAGTCGGGCGTTCGGAATTCTTTCCATTCGGTCATGATTGCCAGCGCGTCGGCGCCTTCCACCGCCGCTTCGGCCGACGGCGCAAAGATCAGCCCCGGCGCATCGCCCAAGACGCGCGCGGCCTCGCGCATCGCAACCGGGTCGTAGGCCCGAATCCGGGCGCCGCGCCGAAGCAGTTCGGTGATCAGGTCCAGGCTCGGGGCTTGTCGAACGTCGTCGGTGTCCGGCTTGAATGCCAGCCCCCAGACGGCGATCGTCTTTCGGGCAAGGTCCGAGCCCATGCGCTTGACGATCTTGTCTGCCACCATCCGCTTCTGCCGATCGTTGACCGCCTCGACGGCCTCCAGCAACAGGAGCGGCAGGCCGGCGCCCGAGCCCGTCCGCAGCAGCGCCTTGACGTCCTTCGGAAAGCACGAGCCTCCGTACCCGCAGCCCGGATACAGAAACTGCGATCCGATGCGTGGATCCGAGCCGATGCCTTGCCGGACCAGCTCGATGTCGACCCCGAGCCGTTCGGCCAAGCACGCCAGCTCGTTCATGAAACTGATCCGTGTTGCCAGCATCGCGTTCGCGGCGTACTTGGTGAACTCCGCGGAGCGCAGGTCCATCACCTGCATCCGGTCACGGTTGCGAACGAAGGGTGCATAGAGCGCCCGCAACAGCTGGATCGCGCGCTCATCGTCGGCGCCGACGATGATGCGATCCGGGCGCATGAACGCCGCGACCGCCGCGCCTTCCTTCAGGAACTCCGGATTCGATGCCAACGCGAAGTCCACCGAGGCGTGGCGGTCGCGAAGCTCTTTCGCAATCGCGGCACGCACCCTGTCTGCCGTACCCACCGGAACCGTGCTCTTGACCACCACCACCTTGTAGTCGGACATGAGGCGCCCGATGCTTCGCGCCGCCGCGAGCACGTACTGATCGTCGGACGAACCGTCCTCGGCCGCCGGCGTGCCCACCGCGATGAACTGCAACGCGCCGTGGGCGACGGCGCGTTCCACATCGGTCGTGAAGTGCAGGCGCGCGCCGGCCACGTTGCGCCGCACGATCTCGAGCAGACCTGGCTCGTGGATCGGGATTTCGCCGTCATTCAGGACCTGAATCTTCTGTGCGTCGAGATCAAGGCAGACAACGTGATTGCCCATCTCGGACAGGCACGCGCCCGTCACGAGCCCAACGTAGCCGGTACCGACGATGGTGACTTTCACGAGGTGCTTCTCCTGGTCCGACTCACGTGTGGCGAGTCATGGTCCGGTCCCGCCGCGATGCTACGGCACCGAAGGGTTCCGAGCCCCGACCTGGATGAATCAGGCGGGTCTTGTGCGGTGGCTGAAGGTCGACAGGCTGACGACCGCGCCGATGCACCAGGGGACGAGCGCGAACGTCGCTCCGACGAGCGCGCAATTCACCATCGCCCCATGCGCGGGCTTTGCGAATGCGTAAAGGGCCGCACCCAATGTCGGCAACGCGCTCAACTGCACCCACAGCGCGGTCGATTCGCGCCGGGTCACGACGAGCCAGGTGCTCCAGAACTCCGACAACCGCGCTGCCGCCGTCGCTACAAACCAGGGCAGCAGCGGCAGAACGGCGATGTAGCGATCGAAGAAGGTGTGGACGAGCCATGCCATCGCCGGGATCAGCGCCATCCCGGCCAACAAGAGCGTCATCATGAGCCCGACTGACGTGCCGGCCGCCACGCGCAGTGCCCGGGCGGGGTCGCTCAGGTGCAGCCGCGCCAGCCAAGGCAGCAGGGCGGCATTGATCGTTGCCTGCAAAGTCTGTGCGATCGACACCAGGATCGCACCGAACGCGTAGATCCCGAAGTCGGGAGCCGACAGGGTCAGCGCACCGACCCAGCGGTCCGCGTTCGCCAGGCCGAACGCGGCAGTCCCGCCGGCCATCAGCGTCAGGGCCGCTCGCCAGCGCACGCCGCCAAGGCCCGCGACGCTGGTGCGCAGCAACCTGCGCAGCGGCGCTGCGCGGTGCGCCCGTGCGCCGCCCGCGTGCCACGCGAGCAGGCACGCGACCAGGGTCACGAGCGCCTCGGTCCAGAGCATCCACGCCGCTGACCCGGTCCACAGGCCGACGGACAGGCTCGACAGCGTCATCGCCAGCGCGCGCAGCAGCGTCTCCCAGCCGTAGCGCAGAAAGGCGGCGCTGCTGCGGCTGCGTAACGTCACGATCAGAAAGCACTGCTGCGCCAGGCCGTTGAACAGCGCCGCGACGAGTGCCGTTCGGCTCAGGCCTACGGCTGCGACACCGACAAGCGCAGCAGCGACCGACACCGCGCACAGGCCGATCGCGACGAGGATCGCCTGGTGAATCCGTACCGACCCGATCGCGCCGCGGCCGCCACGATGCAGCACGGGAAGGTCGCGCTGCAACAGCGGATATAGCCCGAGAGCACCCAGGACGGAGAACGTGCTGGCCACCAGCAGCCCGGCGCTCAACGTCCCGAACTCCGCGGTCGGCAAGAACCGGGCCGCGGCGAACAGCCGCAACATCACCAGCGCGGTGCCGAACAGCGTCAGCGGTGCGTACCACAGCGGATGCGCCATTCGCGATGACTAGCGGTCGCCCGTCGCCCAAGTCCGCCGCAGCGGGTCGATCGCCCGGAATGCCGCACGGCGAGACACCTCAAGCCGCCTGCCCGTCGGCGCGCCGCGCGCAGGGCCCAGCAGGTCGCCCCAGCGGCGCTCGGCGATGGTTTGGAGGACGGTGTTCTCGGCGTCGAGCCCGAGGCCGCGGGTATCGTCGTCGGCCTCGAGCTGTTGCGTCTCGAGCATCCGTGCGAGCCGCGAGCCGTCGGCGCCGGTGGCGTAGTCGAAGTCGAGCGAACTGCCGGCGCGCACGTGCTCCACGAACTGCGGCACCCGGCCGGCCATCGTGAAGCCGAAGCGCAGAGCCCGCTGCGCTGCGTGCTCGGCGGCGGCGCGACGCGTGGCGTCGTCACGGGACACGTTCAGCGCGAGCCCGGCGAGGTCGCCGGGAGCATAAACGCTCGCGGCATGGCCGGCGCGCTGGTACCAGGACGGCCCGGTGCCGATCACCTGCTTGCCGAGGATGCCTGCTTCCAGGCCGGCGCTGCTGCCGTTCACCAGCACGGCGTCGCATTGCTGAATCAAGCCGAGCGTGCTGACCTGTTCGGCGCTGCCGATCAGACTCACACCGCGCGACCGAGCCCACTCGGCGTAGTAGCGCTGCGGACGCTCGCCGGTGGCGTGCCCGATACGCTCGCTCCAGTTCGGGTGGCACCGCAAGACGCAGTCCCGACCCTCGAGACCGAGGTGGTCGAGCACCGCGTCAAGCGCTTGCGTCGGCTCTTCCCAGCCGGTGCGCCAGTCGGGATGACCGTGGTACTCGTTGCGGCTGCTCGGCAGGATCAGCATGCGCGGCCCGTTACCCTTGCCCGGCCACGCTGCGAGCGTCGCCTGCTGGTTGTAGGCGCGCCACTCCGTGGTGTTGACGCGCAGGAAGCGCGATGCCACGTGCCGCCCGATCCGGGCCGCCTGCGCGGGCAGCAGCGGTACGCCATCGTACTGCTGCACCATTCGATCGATGGCCTGCAACCCCAGGCAGTCCTCGCCCGGCAGCAGCGCCACGCCGTCGCCGAACCAGGTGCGCTCGACCGACACGAACGGCAGGTGCCGCTCGCGGGCGGCCTCGAGGACACCGCGTGTGACGTCCATGCGGCCGTTGAACAGGTAAATGCCGTCCAGCCCTTCGCGCTCGATCCAGCGCCCGGCGGCTGCGTATGCGATGGACACGGCGCGCGCCAGCTCGCGTGCGGTCTGTAGGGCCTGCGTCGAAGCGAGTTCGGCCGGGGTCTCGAAGCGCCAAAGGGTGTTCGCACTCGAGCGGGCCCACTCGACGAAGCGGGCGTCAAGGTCGTGCCGCAGCGCCGGCCGCTCTGTCGAACCCATGGAGGTGACACCCCGTGCCTCGAATGAGCGGGTGCTGCCGAGCCGGCATTTCAGGCACTCCCACGCGGCCGGGTTCTGCGGCCGGAGCTGGCGTGAATAGCAGGTCGGAAGATCCGAGTCGCAGGTCAGGAAGCGCACTTCGTGTCCCGCCCGCTGCGCCAGCAGCGAGAGGTAGTGCATGTGCTCGACGTGGGGTCGCCATGCGTAGATGCTTGCGAAGCCAATGCGCATGGCGTCGTCAGAGTTCGAGCCGATGGCGGAAGTAGCCGATGGTCTCGCGCAGGCCGTCCTCCAGCGCCACCCGGGGTGCCCATCCCAGCGCCGTGCCCGCCAGCTCGATGTCCGGCTGTCGCTGTCGCGGATCGTCGGAGGGCAGCGGCCTGAACGCCATCTTGGAGCGACTCCCGGACAGGCGGATCACCGTTTCCGCCAGCGCGAGCATCGTGAACTCGCCGGGGTTGCCGATGTTCACCGGCCCGGTGAACGAGGCCGGGGCCGCCATCAGGCGGACCAGGCCGTCGATCAGATCGTCGACATAACAGAAGGATCGCGTCTGCTGACCGTCTCCGTAGATCGTGATGTCTTCGTGTCGAAGAGCCTGGACGATGAAGTTGCTGACCACACGCCCGTCGTTCGGGTGCATGCGGGGGCCGTAGGTGTTGAAGATTCTCGCGACCTTGATCTCGAGCCGGTGCTGCCGCCAATAGTCAAAGAACAGTGTCTCGGCGCACCGCTTGCCCTCGTCGTAGCAACTGCGGATGCCGATCGGGTTGACCCGGCCCCAGTACGCTTCGTTCTGCGGGTGGATCTCGGGGTCGCCGTAGACCTCCGACGTCGAAGCCTGGAGGATGCGCGCCTTCAGCCGCTTCGCCAGCCCCAGCATGTTGATCGCACCGTGCACACTGGTCTTGGTCGTCTGCACCGGGTCGTGCTGGTAATGCACCGGGCTGGCCGGGCACGCAAGGTTGTAGATCTGGTCTGTCTCCACGTACAGCGGGAATGTCACGTCGTGGCGCATCAGTTCGAAGCGTGGTTGCCCGATCAGGTGTTCGACGTTGCGGCGCGTGCCGGTGTAGAAGTTGTCGACGCAGATCACGTCGCGTCCCTCGCGCAGCAGCCGCTCGCAAAGGTGCGAACCCAGAAAGCCGGCGCCGCCGGTCACGAGGGTAGAGTTGCCATCACGCATGTTGGATTGCCTGAAGTCAGAGGCGGCCGCGCCAGAGGCGCAGGTACGCGGCTTGAAGTGCGTAGCTGGCCATCAGCGCTGGCGCGACCAGCGGGAACAGCCAGTTCCGCCCGCGCCGCGCGAAGTGTCGGCGCAAGGCGCGCAGGGCACGCCTCGCCATGCGCCACTTGCGCGCCGAAAGGGAGCTGGGCAGACGGCGGTAGTGGACCAGTGGCAACTCGATCTTCACGACCTTTGCGCCGCGCTCGATCAGCCGAAGCCACAAGTCATAGTCCTCGACAGCGATCAGATCGCGTGCCGTATCGAATCGGCCGGCCTGCTCAATCGCACTGCGTCGGCACAGCACGCTCGACCCCGGGATGACGTTCTTCCCGAGCATCCGCCACAGGCCGATCCGCACAACAGGCAACGGCGCCGCCAGGTCGATCGTGCGGTCCGCCGTTGGCGCCCGCGGAGGGGTGAAGTCGCGGATCGCCGTGCAGACCAGGTCAGCGGACGCCGCCTGCGCCGCGCGCAACTGCAGTTCGAGCTTCTGCGGATGCCACAGGTCGTCGGCATCGCAGAACGCTACCCAGCTGTTCTCGGTCTGGGCCAGCGCGAAATTACGCGGGCCGGCGGGCCCGCCGCAGTTGATCGGCAGCCGCAAATGCCGGACCCGAGCATCCCGCATCCCAAAGCTCCGGACGATCTCGGCCGTGTCGTCGTTCGACGCATCGTCGGCGACCAGGGCCTCCCAGTCGGTATGCGTCTGCGCCTGGAGCGACTGCAGGGTGTGGGTGATCCACGCTGCGGCGTTGAATGCCGGAACGATGATCGAGACCCGCTCATCGGAAGGGCTCATTGGCGCAGGAAGACCGGGCAGAAGGCCTCCGCCGCTGCGCAGCCAACCACCGACCCCCACCGCCGAGCCTGAGCGGTGACCGCCTCATGAGAGCGCGGGTGGGGAAAGTCGCGCAACTCGCCCTCGTAGGCCGCGAGTGCCGCGAGTTTGACGCCGAGGGTCTCGGTGATGTCGAAGAAGACGCTGGGCCGGAACAACGGGGTGAACTGCTGGAACGCCCACTCCGTCGACGAATTCACCTCGAACCCGTAGAGCGCCCGCACGCTGCTGCCAGGCAACGGGCGCACGGCCGTAAGCGCGGCGCGAAACGTGATGGCATGGTCGACGTTGAGGTCGCCGCCGTGCTGCGTGAACACCATCTCCGGCCGCACGCGCGAGACCGCTAGCTCGATGAGCTTGATGACCTCAAGCAGCGGGATCGTGTCGAATCGGTTGTCTGGCAGGCCGCAGAGCGAAACCTCGCGGGTACCGAGGAGTTCGCCTGCGCGGCGGCTCTGCGCGGTCAGCGCGGCCGTCTCTTGCGCCGCCGCCTGTCCGCGCTCGGCATGACGCGAGGTCGCTCCCTCGCCGAGGATGAGCACATGGACGGCGCACCCCTCGCCAGCCAAGCGTGCGATCGTACCCCCCGCGCCGAGTACCTCGTCGTCAGGGTGCGCGGCGATGACGAGAACCGGGTTCATGCGCTGGCCTCCTTGGCGGGCAACGGGCCGGTCAACTCTGCGAAGCCCATGCCGCCGCAGTTGAAGAGCAGGTCGATCGCGGACAGATTGGCCTGGAACCCCGGCCCGCTTTGACGATACACGGGTTGGCGGTAGTCATGGAAGGTCACGGCGATGCCGGCGTCGGCGAATGACGCCAGATCAAGGTAGTCGCGACCGAGCGGGCCCGACAGGTACGTGGTCGCGCCGACCGCCTCACACAGGGCGAGGACCAACGCCGATTTTTCCCCGCCAACCTTGAGTTCCGAACTGCGGACCACGGGGGTGCGAATGCCAAATGCCGCCTGCAGATAGCCGGTGCTCTCACGGAGCAGGGGCTCGAGAGCGGGCCAGTCTTGGCGGTAGAGCTGCTCGAAGAATCCCGCGTGCGCAGCGAAGTGCTCGGTATGGGCGTAGCAATGCCGCAACGTGGCCCAGTGCTTGCGTTGCCACCGTGTGCTTGCGGTTTCGACCTGGCAAATCGGCAGCCGGCCGAACCGGCCGGCCGTGCGTACCGGCACTGTCAACCACACGGCGCCCTGAGTCGACCGCACGCGGTTGCGGTTGACGAAGCTGTTCTTCTCGAACTGCACGTGATCGAGCACGACATGCAGGTCGGACCGCGCGACGCGGTCGAAGTGACCCAGCCACGGCAAGTACGCCGGCTGATGGATCGACACGATCATCCGGGCGTGGCCTCGCGGTACATGTAGACGGTGAAGTCGTGGGCCATGTAGTCGTGGCGCAGGACGACGTGCGGCGTGAGCGCTCGGCAGAGTTCCAGTGTCACCAGGGGATCGGCATAGAACTCGTGAGGCTCCTTGTGCGGCGCCCATGAAGACAGACTGTTGAAACTCAGCGCCCATGTGGCAAGGTCGAACATTCGCGTCACCAAGCGTCCCATCAAACCCCGCGCGTCTTCTCCGAGCAGGTAGAAGATGCCATTTGCGGTGACTAGATCCCAGCGCTCGGTCAGCTCGGCTTGAAGTATGTCCACTTGCCTTAGGTCGAGCGCGGGCCGCAACTGGCTGGCCTGTCGAATCATCGGCGGTGCGATGTCGACACCCGTGTATCGGATGTCTCGGTGGCGAGCAGCAAGGTATTCGGCGAAGTCCGCGAACCCGCAACCCACGTCAAGCACCGACTTGGCCGTCAAATCGCCGACATCGGCGAGCACGGCGAACTTGCGAGCCTGCGAGGAACTCCGCCCGTAGTCGCATGCGCGCGGATCGTGGCCATGCGTCTCGACCAAGCGATCGTAATAGGCGGCGATCCGCTCCGTGGTCTGCTGCCATGTTTCAGTCAAGGCGCACCTCCTCGATGACGCTCTTGAGCGCTGCGCAGACAGTCGCCTGCTCGTCGTCGGAGAGCGTCGGATACAGCGGAATGGAGACCAAGCTGTCGAAGGCGGCGTCGGCGACCGGAAATCCGGGGCCAACCCAGGGGTCGACAGGCAACGCCGCACCGACGCCGCGGCGCCGCAACGCCGCGACCAGCCGCGTAGCCGGCACCCCAGGCACGGCGATCACATAGCGATACCAGGCACGTTCGGCAACGGCCGCGGGCAGCAGGACGCGCCTCATCTGCGCCAAAGGCCGCAGCGCGCGCTGGTAGGCATCGGCCCGGTCGGAGCGCGCGCGCAACATCTTCTGTAGCCGATCGAGTTGGCAGAGTGCCAGGGCAGCCTCGATATCGGTCATCTTCTCGTTCAAGCGTCGACCGTCGGGTCCTTGGTCTGCGTAGTCTCGCCATGCGCGGAGTCGATTGGCCGCGGCACCATCGCGCAACAAGACCGCACCGCCTTCGCCAGCGCCGATCAACTTGCTCGCATAGAAGGAGACGACGCCGGTATCGGCTTCCGAACGGAACCGCGCGTTGTCCACCACGCTGCCCCCATGAGAGAAATCTTCGATCAACGGAACACGGAGGCCGCGCAAGCCGTTGACATCGGCCGGCGCGCCGAACGAGTTGACCGCCACGATGGCTCTCGTCCTGTGGCTGACGGTCGCGCGTGCCGCCGCGATCGAAACGTTCCAATCGGTCGGACACACGTCCACCGCCTTCACGCTTGCCCCGACGGAC
>DATMIN010000182.1:0-7836 GCA_035554275.1 Burkholderiaceae bacterium | reverse complement strand
TCGGCGATCAGCTCGCCGGGCGCGTCGGCCGGCAGCGCCTGGCCGTCCTTGTCGAGGTAGCGCGGCACGGCCAGTTCGAGCGCCGATTTCGGCACCACTTCGTACGGCCGCTTCAGGTAGTGGTACGCGTACGGCGGCTCGTACACCGCGTACATGTACGGCACCTCGTTGACGGCGTACGACGCGGTCGGGTCGAGGTGGCGCGGCGAGCGCTCCTGGAACGCGATGAACAGCGTGTTGGTGGCTTCGCTGCCCTTCGGGTTCGGGCTGCTGTCGCAGCCGACGAGCAGTGCGGCGATGCACAGCACCGCGATCGTCCACCGCCATCCACCACGCATGCCGCCCACCCCAAGGTTCGCAGGCCCGGGCCCGTCGTGCGAACCCGCCTGCCGAAAAGACAACGCACCGCGGCGGGCCCGGCGGGTGGCCGGTCGGCGCGATGCGCGGCGGATTGTACGGCGCCCCCGCGCCGCTCAATGCGCCGCGTGGTCCCAGCCGATCAGCACGTTGCGCCCGTCGACCAGCAGTCGCACCTTGGCGCCGACCGGCAGCGTGACCTTGGGCTGCACGTGGCCGAACGGCAGCCCGGTGAGGATCGGCGTCTTGGTCAGCGCGCGCACGTGCTCGACCACCGTCTTCATCGAGAAGCCGCGGTCGTGCGGCGCCTTGCGCCAGGCGCTGAACTGGCCAAGCAGAACCGCCTTCTGCGCGTCGAGCACGCCGGCCTGGTGCAGCTGCAGCAGGCCGCGCTCGATGCGGTACGGGTGCTCGTTCACGTCTTCGAGGAACAGCACGCCGCCGCGCACCTTCGGCAGGTAGGCCGTGCCGAGCAGCGAGTTGACGATGCTCAGGTTGCCGCCCCACAGCGTGCCGCGCAGCTGCAGGGCGTCGAAGCCGGCCTCGGTGCGGAAACCCACCGCCTCGAGCGCGCCGCTCATCGCCTCGAGGAAGCAGTCGCGCGTGATTTCGTCGACACCGCCGGCGCTGTTGCCGTCCCCCTCGGCGCGGCCGAAGTCGTCGGCCGCGAGCGGGCCGGCCCAGGTGATCGGCGCCGCGCCGGCCTTGGCGCGCGCCAGCAGGCCGAGCTGCAGCAGCGTCAGGTCGCTGTGGCCGACCCAGCGCGTGCCGCGCTCGATGCTGCGCGCGACGAGCTTCCAGTCGATCCGGTCGAGCAGCCGCGTCAGGCCGTAGCCGCCGCGGGTGGCGAGCGCGATGCCCGGTGCCTGGGTGGCGACGCGGTGCAGCGCCGCGAGGCGCACGTCGTCGTCGCCAGCGAAGCGCTGATGGCGCGCGAACGCGGCCGCGTCGATCTGCACGTCGAAGCCGTACGACTTCAACCGCCGCGCGGCGAGCCGAACCGCGGCGGGCTTCACGAGCACGCCGGCGGGCGAGAACAGATTCAGCAAGGTCATCGTGTCGGTCACGGCGCGGCCGGCGGCAGCGCGCCGATCTCGGTGGCCTCGCCGGTGGGGATGGCATCGGGCGACGCGTCCTCACCCGGCGTCGCGCGGCGCTGGCGGTATTGCTCGCGGCGCTCGGCGAAGAAGTCGCGCAGCACTGCGCCGCATTCGCGCGCGAGCACGTCGCCCTGCAGTTCGGTGTGGTGGTTCAGTGCAGGCTGCGCGAACAGGTCGACGACCGAGCCGGCCGCGCCCGTCTTCGGGTCGCGCGCACCGAACACGACGCGCTTGACGCGCGCGTGCAGCAGCGCCATCGCGCACATCGCGCACGGCTCGAGCGTCACGTACAGCTCGCACTCGGGCAGCCGGTAGTTCGACAGCAGTTGCGCCGCATGGCGCAGCGCGACGATCTCGGCGTGCGCGGTCGGGTCGTGCTCGGTGATCGGGCGGTTGTAGCCGGTCGCGATCACCTGCACGCCTTCGGCCGAGCGGCGCACCAGCACCGCGCCGACCGGCACCTCGCCGACGAGCCAGGCGTTGTGCGCCTGGTCGAGCGCGAGGCGCATCGCCGCTTCGTCGGCGCCCGCGCTCATGAACAACAACTCACGGCGCGTTGCGGGCGTTGCGGTCGGCGCCCTGCTGCAGCGCGCGTTCGGTGCTTTGCTTGAACTGCTGCTGGATGTTCTGCGCCTGCTGCGGCACCGTCAGGCCGCTGGTGTCGGCCGCCACGCCGCCGGGCATGCCGCCGGGGATCGCGAGCATCGCGCCGTCGCGATCGCCGCCGGTGCTGCCGGCGTTGGCCGGCGCCGTGCCCGACATCTGGTTGATGCGCGTCGACACGCCGCTGCTGCTGATCGCCTGCAACTGCTTCTTCGCGACCGTGCCCATGATCGCCAGCACAACCAGCAGCGATAACACCCCGAAGATCACTCTCATGGCGCGTCTCCCGTCGACACTCGCGTTTTGCCCGCCGCCATTCTGCCTTGCGGGCCGCGCGCTACATTGTGTTCGGGATCGCTCGACACCTTCGCGCGACGCGCGACCGGCCGTCTCGGCGCGGTCGCCGTTCGTCCCTCTCGCTCAGGAGCCTTCATGACCGACGCCGCCCGTTTCGAACTCTTCTCGTTCTGGCGCACCTCGGCGACCTATCGCGTGCGCGTCGCGTTCAACCTGAAGGGCGTGTCGCCGCAGGAGCACAACGTCGACATCGACGCCGGCGAGCAGCGCAGCGAGGCGTTCCTGAAGATCAACCCGATGGGCGCGATCCCCGCGCTGATCGACCACGGGCCCGGGCAGCCATCGACGCCGCTGACACAGTCGCTCGCGATCCTCGAGTTCATCGACGAGACCTACCCGAGCCCACCGCTGCTGCCCGCCGATACGCACGGCCGCGCACGGGTGCGCTCGCTGGCTTCGATGCTCGCCGCCGACACCCACCCGCTGATCACGCCGCGCGTCAGGAAGTACCTGACGACCGCGGCCGGGTTCGACGACGCGGCCTGGCGCGCATGGCAGACCCACTGGTTCACGACCGGCCTGCTGGCGCTCGAGCAGCGGCTCGCGAACGAGCCCGGCACCGCCACCTACTGCCACGGCGAGACGCCGACGCTCGCCGACATCTGCCTGGCCAGCATCATCGCGGTGACGCGTGTGTTCAAGATCGAGGTCGACGCCATCCCGACCGTGCTGCGCATCATGGCCGCGTGCGAGCGGCTCGACGCGTTCGCGAAGGCCGCGCCGGCGAATCAGGCCGGCGCGCCCAAGTCCTGACGGGCCGCGGGCTATTCCAGCGCATCAGCCCGCGAGCCGGAACGCTGGAGCCATGCGCTGCTGCTCTCGAGTTCGAACCTTCAGGCTGTCGGCGATCTTCGGCCACTGCTTCACCACCGTCTGGCTGCGCGCGACGATTTCGTCGGCCACCTTCTTGGAGACCCGAAAGTACGGTGCCACCGAACGCGCCAGATCGAGATCCATCGCGTTGTCGGCCTCGCTGACGTTGAGCTTCAGGCCTTGCGACTCGGCTACGGGATTCATGTCGTAGGCATCGGACAGGCGCCAGCCCCTGCCGGGCACGAGGATGAAACCGTGGTTGCGCAGGTGATCGTCGGTGTTGGACACCAGCATGTTGAACACGATGCGCGACCACAGCTCGCGCAGGTCCGCGATGGTGTTCGCACCGTGGTCGATCAGCACGCGGGCGATCTCCAGGTAGCTCGCACCGGCCGCTGCATCGTCGCCGTCCAGGCGGCCGGTGAGCGTCATCGCCGAGGCGAAGTGAAGCCTGCCCGCGGGCGTTCGGTCGAAGCGCTTCACCAGGAAGGTGTGCTGTTGGCTCGCGAACTTGCGCGCCAGGCTTTGCGGCACGGCGAGGCCGCAGCCCTTCGCGAGCGTCTGCACCACCAGCTCCCAGGCGCCGACGTCGTGCTCGTCGCGCACGCTGGGGAACTTGGCGATCCACAACTGCCCCTGCGGATCGACGACGCTGGCTTTGGGCCGCGCACCGCCGAGCGAGCCGCCCGGGGCGATCAGCATGCGCAGCCAGTCGTCGCCCGCTGCGGCGGTGTTGTCCTCATCGCGCTCCAGCGCCAGGCTGGCCGCTTCCAGTTCGCGCAACTGCACGAGTGGCGGTGCCGCGGCGCCGCGCTGGTTGTCGAGAAAGTCGCCGGCGTCATCGCGCCGCAAGCGCAGCGCCCCGGAACGGTAGGCGTCGTGCACGCCCAGCAGGTAGTCCGATTCATGCAGGCGCACGGCCTTGCCCACCTGCCCTGCGCGCTGCGCGCGCTCCAGCCGGCGGCGCATCAGCAACCTGCCCCAACGGTCCGGGCTCGCATCGGCGAACACGCCAAAGGTCTGGTGGCCCTGCGGCGGGTGCTGCCGGCCTTCGAAGAGGCCGAGCCGGGGATCCAGGTGCACGTTCCCGGCGGCGGGATGGGCCAGCGCCGCGGCGTCGAACTCGAACTCGAACACTTCTCGACCTGCGCCGCGCCCGGCATGCAGCCATCCCAGCCGCAGCGGCTCGGCGAGGCCGACCCAGTCGGCATAGACGGCGATGGTCGCGGCCACGGGCTCAACGCCTCTTCTTCTTCGGCGACGCCAAGGGCTCGATCAAGCCGGCCAGTGCATCAGCACTGGCGAAGCGGCTCTTCTTGATCCAGTCCCGCGCGTCCTCCGAAGGCTTGAGCTGCTTCTGGATCGGCCTGTTGGGGGCATCCGGCCGGTCCACGGCGTCACGCCGCTGTTCCTGCGGCGAGTCCGGCCGTTGGGCTGACGGCAGCACGCTTGGTCGTGTCGTCTTGGTGTGCGCGGGCAACCGCGCATCCTGGAGTTCTCGGCCCACAGGGTCGGCCTTGCCAAGCAGGCCGAGATCCTTTTCGATGCCCAGCACCTGCATGACGGCGAGGTAGGCACCGATGGTCACCCCCGACCCACCGCGCTCCAGGCTGCGCAGTGTCATCGGCGCCATCCCGGCGCGCTCGGCAACCTGCTTGGCCGAGAGCCGTCGGCGCAGCCGCGCCAGACGCAGGCGCTCGCCGAATTGACCCAGCAGTTCGGCGGTGGTGGGGAGCAACGCGGCTGTCTTCTTGGCCATGATGCCTATATTCTAGGCATTTGTGGTCAACAACGCCGTAATATTTACACTACTGGTCGGGCGCCGAATCAGCCGGTTATCAAGCAAGAGCCAATATGTTGGCGCTTTTGATAACGGAAAGCCATAATTTTGGCCCGTCGGTCAAATCACTCCCACTCTATTGTCAATGGTCGGTCGCGGCTCAGAGTGAAAGCGCGCTGCGCGCCGTCCGAGAAATGGCACGGTACCGACAGATTTACCGACGCGTTCGAGAGCGCCTCCCAGGGCTCTTTGCTCTCGATCTCACGCATCGATGGTTCGCGACAGCGATTGGAGTGCGAAATGGGGCATGTCCCGCAACGCAATGACGGTATCGACTGCTCGCTCCAGGGAGGCGGAGACGGTATTCAAGAGCTGATTGACGGTATCACGACCGTCCCTGGTCGTGACCCAAGCACTTCGCCGGTCGGGTCACACCCGTCCGCCCAGCCTTGCGGCCCCACAGCCTGGTGAACGGCGATCAGGCAGCACCAGGAACGCACGACATTTTTCGCTGAAAAGTCATCGCTGCACGGCCCTGGCGCTGCGCCTAGAGTTCGTCTCAGACGCAGCCCAGGAGCCGCCGAATGAACCCCATGCAGACCAAGCCAAGTCCGCGCGCGGCGGATGTCCAACCGACCATGTTCATCCGCATGGCTGCCGTCGTGCGCATGACCGGCCTCGGCCGGTCGACGATCTATCGCCTGATGGCCGAGGACAAGTTCCCGTCGCCCGTGCGCCTCGCCAAGCGCGCTGTCGCGTGGCGCCGCATCGACCTCGAACAGTGGAGCGCCGGGCGCCCGACGGTCTCGCACTGACGCAATCGCTGCGGCCACCGCGCCCTTGAACGCGCACCTACGCCGACATCGTCAGCTTCAACACCGCGCCGATCAACAGCATCGACGCCAGCACCTTGCCCCACCGCCAGGTCGTGAACCAGTAGCGATGGCTCACCCAAAGGGCGCGATGCAAGCGCCCAAGGCCGAAGAGGGCGGCGAGCGCCGTGACGAACGGCCCGATCAGGCCCACCGGCTGCGGTGCATGCCGGATCAGCAGCACCCACATCAGCGGCCACATGACGGCATCGACGGCCGCGAGCAAGCGCCGGCCGGGCCAGTCAGGCGCGTCCGGCCGAGGGACCTTCGGCGTGAGCAACGCCGGCGTTCCTGCGATCGTCGAGATATCGCTGATGCCGGTCACGGCGCAGTGGCTGCCAATCGAGGACTCGTTCGAACGCCAACTCGTCGAGCACCTCGTTGCAGATGGGCGAGCCTTCATCAAGGGGCTTCGATACAACCTGCATCGTGACCAGTGCGTTGCCACTGCCATGCTGACGGACACGCGCGACGCGGCGTTTTTTATGTTCGTCGTGTCGCCAGGGCTCGAGGGAGTGGCACTGGCCGGGGGCAACCAACTGCGCGAATCCTCGCGGCGATGCGTCGGTCTGGGTTTGGAAGCCGGCGTCAGAAGCCATGCCCCGGTTTCCTTTGCCCAATCTTGCCGCCACAGCCGGCGTGGCTGCCTCACATTGAGGTCCGGGTCAACGCCGCAGCGGCTGTGTCGGTGGCACTCCGTTCAATCACGCACTTCGGCATCAGACTGAACCCGGTGAGTCGTCCGGCTGGTTGTCTGCTGGCTTGCAGTAGTGAAGCAGACGGTCGTTGTTGGCAGCTTGAAGCCCCTGTTTCTCCCGCGCAAGGGAGCTTCGGAACTAGCAGCGAGCGGTTCGACACTTTCCGACTGCCGAGGCCGATAATCGCCTCGCATGTCCTGCGGAGGGCTGCGATTCGACGAGAACAACGTGAGGGGGAGCCATGGCGTCTTCGGAAATCTCGCGCGTGCGAGAGAGGTCTAAATGCCGCAAGCGTCTAAACGAAATCTACGACGAGGCCATTAACGCGTATTTGATTCATTATTCTTGTGAGTCCTTCTATGCGCCTGATGGCCAATCGCCGCTGGCAAACTCAACGCGAGTGACATCTATTGCGGTAAGGAACCTGAAGTCGGGCCAGACGAAAACCTGGTCGATTCACAAGTCGGCCGAATTGTGCGGCCTGCTTGACAATCTCACCGCGCTGATCAAAGCCAACGCGCCTCTAGCCTCTCAGCCGGAGGACCTCGGCGCGGCGCAAGCAGCCTCGACTGCGCAAATTTCCGAGATCCTGAATCCGCTTGAGTTTGACATGCTCAAGGGCTATTTCTCGTTTGTGGAGAATCACACCGACAGCACCTTCGTCCACTGGAACATGCGGGATGACAACTACGGTTTCTCCGCCCTAGAGCATCGCTTTAGGGTGCTGAAGGGGGTCCCGGTCATCCTTCAAGACAACAAGAAGTTCGACTTGGCGCGCGAGCTCATCACCATCTACGGAAAGCGCTACGCTTCCCATACCTCGCCGAGCGGCAGGAGGGGGCGTCTAATGACGGTCATCGAACTCAATAAGATATCGGACACTGACGCCCTTCAAGGCGCTGAGGAGGCCGCCGCGTTCGTGAACGGTGAGTTCATCAAGCTCCAGCAGTCAACGCTCCGCAAGGTGGATGTGCTGTCCAACGTCTTCGACCGCACGCATGACAAGAGTCTGAAGACGAGCGCGTCGTTCATGGATACGTACGGTGTCCACCCTGTGGCGTTGTTGGAGGTTGCCAAGAACAACCCGGTGGTAACTGGCCTCATTTTTCTTGGTGGCGCGCTCGCCGCAATCGTGCGCTACAAGAACAGCATTTTGTCGATAGCTTCTTGGTTCTGACGCGCGCGCCTCGCCGAGGACGGCGATGCCCCACGATCAGAAGCGGGGCGACGGGTTTGAACGATTCGGACCTTGGCCC
>DATMIN010000181.1:0-2022 GCA_035554275.1 Burkholderiaceae bacterium | reverse complement strand
GCGCGCGATGCCGAGCGAATGACCGAGGTCTATCGCCGCACCAATCGATTGCCGCTCGGCGCGGCCGCGCTCGCCGGCACCAGCTACCCGCTCGATCGCGAGCGCGTCGCGCGCACGCTCGGCATGGTCGACGCCGACGGCGCGCCGGCGGTCTGCCAGAACAGCCTCGACGCCGTCAGCGACCGCGACTTCGCGATCGAGTTCAGCGCCACCGCGGCGCTGTGCATGGTGCACATCTCGCGCTTCAGCGAGGAGCTGGTGCTGTGGATGAGCCAGAGCTTCGGCTTCATCGCGCTGGCCGACCGCTTCTGCACCGGCTCGTCGATCATGCCGCAGAAGAAGAACCCCGACGTGCCCGAGCTCGCGCGCGGCAAGACCGGCCGCGTCGTCGGCCACCTGATGGGCCTGCTGACGCTGATGAAGGGCCAGCCGCTGGCCTACAACAAGGACAACCAGGAAGACAAGGAGCCGCTGTTCGACAGCGTCGACACGCTCGCCGACACGCTGCGCATCTTCGCCGAGCTGGTGCCGGGCATCACCGTCAAGCCCGCCGCGATGGAGCGCGCCGCGCGCCTCGGGCATGCGACCGCGACCGACCTCGCCGACCACCTCGTCAAGCAGGGCCTGCCGTTCCGCGACGCGCACGAAGTGGTCGCGCACGCGGTGCGCACGGCGATCGAGCGCGGCGTCGATCTCGCCGAGCTGCCGCTGCAGACGCTGCAGTCGTTCCACCCGGGCCTCACCGCCGACGTGTTCCAGGTGCTGAGCCTGCAGGGCTCGCTGAACGCGCGCGACATCCTCGGCGGCACCGCGCCGGCGCAGGTGCGCGTGCAGGTCGCACGGCACCGCGCGCGGCTCGGCTGAACGCTTTCCCCCATCTCGATCATCTCCACCGCCTCATGACGAAGACGTTCCTGCACGCCGCCGCGTTGGCGCTGGCGCTGGCCGGCTGCGCGAGCGCGCCGCCGCCGCTCGCGTACCCGGCCACGCCGACGGTCGCGCAGACCGACAGCTATTTCGGCACCACGGTCGCCGACCCGTACCGCTGGCTCGAGGACGACAACGCGGCGCAGACCAAGGCCTGGGTCGCGGCACAGAACCGCGTGACCGACGGCGTGCTCGACGCGATCGCGTTCCGCCCGGCGCTGCGCGAGCGGCTGCGCGCGCTCGCGAACTACGCGCGCTACAGCGCACCGTTCCAGAAGAACGGGTGGCTGTTCTTCTACAAGAACGACGGGCTGCAGAACCAGTCGGTGCTGTACGTGCAGCGCGGCGCGGCCGGCGCGCCCGAGGTGCTGCTCGACCCGAACACGTTCTCGGCCGACGGCACGGTGCGGCTCGCGTCGTTCCGCCTCAGCCGCGACGGCCGCTACGCGGTCTACGCGAAGACCGCGATCCCCGGCTCCGACTGGCAGGACCTGTACGTGCTCGACATGACGACGCGCCGCACGCTGCCCGAGGTGCTGCACTGGGTGAAGTTCTCGGGCACCGCGTGGCGCGGCGACGGCTTCTACTACAGCCGCTACGCCGCCCCATCGCCGGGCAGCGAACTCACCACGCGCGCCGAGAACCAGAAGGTCTATTTCCACCGCGTCGGCACCGAGCAGGACAGCGACACGCTGGTCTACGAAGACCCGGCCCACCCGACCCGGCTGGTCGGCGTCGACACCACCGAGGACGAGCGCTTCGCGGTGCTGCAGAGCTTCCAGTTCGGGCGCCGCGGCAACGACCTGTTCGTGCGCGACGAACGCGCCGGCGAGCGCAGCTTCCGGCCGATCGTGGCCGAGATCGGCGACGCGCGCTTCGACGTGATCGACAGCGTCGGCAACGAACTGCTCGTCGCCACCACGCTCGGCGCGCCGAACCGGCGCGTGGTGCGGGTCGACCCGGCACGGCCCGCGCCAAGCGACTGGGCCACGGTGCTGCCCGAGCGGCCCGAGGTGCTGCAGCACGTCACCTCGGCCGGCGGGCGGTTGTTCGCGAACTACCTGAAGGACGTGCGCTCGCAGATCCAGGTGTTCG
>DATMIN010000180.1:0-5592 GCA_035554275.1 Burkholderiaceae bacterium | reverse complement strand
GCCCGAGTGCTTGACGCCACCGAACGGCAGCTCGACGCCGCCGCCCGCGCCGTAGTTGTTGACGAACACCTGGCCGCACTTCAGCGCGCGCGCCATCCGCAGCGCGCGCGAGCCATCGCGCGTCCAGACGCCGGCGACCAGGCCGAACGCGGTGCCGTTGGCGATGCGCAGCGCCTGCGCCTCCCCATCGAACGGGATCAGCACCTGCACCGGGCCGAAGATCTCCTGCTGCGCGAGCGCGTGCTCCGGCGGCACCGCGTCGAACAGCGTCGGCCGCACCCAGCAGCCGCCCGCGGGCAGGCCGGCCGGCAGCGCGCCCTGCGCGGCGATACGCAGGCCGCCGTCGCGGCCGAGCGCAAGGAAGTGTTCGACTATTCTCTGCTGGCGTTTGGAGATCACCGGTCCCATGTCGAGGTCGTCGGTCGCCGGGCCGATGCGGAGCAGCCGATAACGCTCGGCCATCCGCTCGCGCACTGCGTCGAACACCGAGCGCTCGGCCAGGATGCGCGACGCCGCCGAGCACGTCTGCCCGGCGTTCTGCAGCCCGGCGTTCACCAGGAACGGCAGCGCCGCGTCGAGATCGGCATCGGCAAACACGATCTGCGGGCTCTTGCCGCCGAGCTCGAGCGTGACCGGCACCGCGTTCTTCGCGGCCGCGGCCTGGATCGCCATGCCGGTCGCGACCGACCCGGTGAACGACAGGTGCTGCACGCCGGGGTGCGCCGCGAGCGCCGCGCCGGCTTCAATGCCGAGGCCGGTGACGACGTTCAGCGCGCCGGCCGGCAGCCCGGATTCCATCGCGATGCGCGCGAACGCGAGCACCGTCAGGCACGCCTCCTCGGCCGGCTTCAGCACGCAGGCGTTGCCCATCGCCAGCGCCGCGCCGACACTGCGGCCGACGATCTGCATCGGGTAGTTCCACGGCACGATGTGGCCGGTCACGCCGTGCGGCTCGCGCAGCGTCAGCGCGGTGTAGCCGGCCTGGAACGGCAGCGTCTGCCCGTGCACCTTGTCGGCCGCGCCGCCGTAGAACTCGAGGTAGCGCGCGAGCGCCACCGCATCGGCCCGGCCCTGCTTCAGCGGCTTGCCGACATCGAGCGCCTCGAGCATCGCGAGCAGCTCGACGTTGTCGAGCACGCGCCGGCCGATCGCGCCGAGCAGGCGGCCGCGCTCGGCGGCGGTGAGAACGCCCCAGGCGCCGTCGAGTGCGGCCTGCGCCGCGGCGACCGCGGCGTCGATGTCGGCCGCGCCGCCGCGCGCGATGCGGGCCAGCTCGCTGCCATCGGACGGGTTGTCGAGCGCGAGCGTGCGGCCGTCGGCGCTGGGCTGCCACACGCCGCCGACGAGCTGTTGAGAGGCCTCGAACGGAATCTCGAACGGCTCGCGCGTTGCGGTCATCACTGCTGCCATCGCGGCCTCCGCGGCAGCCGGGCCCGGCCCGGCGATGCGCCATCATAGGAGCATGGGCATCTTCCTCCTGAAGCGCTTCGCGGCCTTCGTCGCGACGCTGCTCGCGGCCTCGGTCGTCGTCTTCGCGGTCCAGGCGGTGCTGCCCGGCAACGCCGCGCAGGTGATGCTCGGCGAATCGGCCACGCCCGAGGCGGTGGCGGCGCTCACGGCCAAGCTCGGCCTCGATCAGCCGGCGCCGCTGCGCTACGCGCGCTGGGTGCGCGGCCTTTTGAGCGGCGACCTCGGCACCAGCGTCGCCTACGACACGCCGGTCGCGCAGCTGATCGCCGAGCGCCTTGCGGTGACCGCGCCGCTGGCGCTGATGTCGATGACGCTGACCGCGCTGATCGCGCTGACGCTCGGCATCTATGCGGCGGCAAACCACAACCGCGCCGGCGATGTCGGCGTGATGGCGGCGAGCCAGGTCGGCATCGCGATCCCGAACTTCTGGTTCGCGATCCTGTTGATCCTGCTGTTTGCGGTCAAGCTGCAGTGGTTTGCGGCCGGCGGCTTCCCGGGCTGGAGCGACGAGCCGTGGCAATCGTTCAAGGCGCTGGTGCTGCCGGCGGTCGCGCTCGCGGTGGTGCAGGCCGCGATCCTCGCGCGCATCACGCGCTCGGCGGTGCTCGACGTGCTGCGCGAGGATTTCGTCCGCACCGCGCGCGCCAAGGGGCTGAGCCGGCGCCAGGTGCTGTGGCGCCACGTGCTGCGCAACGCGTTCGTGCCGGTGCTGACCGTGATGGGCCTGCAGTTCGCGAACCTGCTGACGAGCACCGTCGTCGCCGAGAACGTGTTCTCGCTGCCGGGGCTGGGCCGGTTGATCTTCCAGGCGATCTCGAACCGCGACCTGCTGGTGGTGCAGAACGTGGTGATGCTGCTCGCCGCCGCGGTGATCGTGATCAACTTCGTCGTCGACGTGCTGCACGCGGTGATCGACCCGCGGCTCGAGGGCGCGGGCCGATGAGTTTCATCGGCCGCGCCGCGCGCCACCGCAGCTTCGCGATCGGCGGCGTGCTGGTCGCGCTGCTGGTCGCGACCGCGCTGCTCTCGTTCGTCTGGACGCCCTACCCGAGCGCCGACCTCGACATCCCGAACAAGCTTCAAGCCCCGTCGGCGGTGCACTGGCTCGGCACCGACAGCCTCGGCCGCGACATCGTCTCGCTGCTGATCGTGGGCGCGCGCAACTCGATCGCGGTCGGCTTCATCGCGGTCGGCATCGGCATCGCGTTCGGCGTCGCGCTCGGGCTGCTCGCGGCGGCGAAACGCGGCTGGGTCGAGGAGCTGGTGATGCGCGTCGCCGACTTCACGTTCGCGTTCCCGGCGCTGCTGTCGGCGGTGATGCTGACCTCGGTCTACGGGCCGGGCCTGGGCATCTCGATCGTCGCGATCGGCATCTTCAACATCCCGTGGTTCGCGCGCCTGACGCAGGCCTCGGCCAACGCGGTCTGGGCGCGCGAGTACGTGCTCGCGGCGCGGGCCTGCGGCAAGGGGCCGCTCGCCATCACGCTGCGCCACGTGCTGCCGAACATCGCCTCGGTGCTGATCGTGCAGGCGACGATCCAGTTCGCGGTCGCGATCCTGGCCGAGGCGGCGCTGAGCTATCTCGGCCTGGGCACGCAGCCGCCGACGCCGAGCTGGGGCCGCATGCTCAACGAGGGCCAGAACATGATGTACCAGGCGCCGTGGCTCGCGGTCTGGCCGGGGCTGGCGATCGTGTTCTCGGTGCTCGGGCTGAACCTGATGGGCGATGGCCTGCGCGATCTGCTCGACCCGCGGCTCGCGCGCCGCCGCTGACGGGCTCGTCGCCTCAGTGCAGCGGGCCGGTGGACATGAAGTCCATCGGCAGCGTCGACAGCTGGCGCGAATCCAGGCCGTCGATCTCGACCCGGTCGCGGCCGGCGTGCTTGGCGTCGTAGAGCGCGCGGTCGGCACGGCCGAGCGCAACGTCGAGCGGCTCGCCCGGCGCCCACTGCGCCACGCCGAGCGAGACCGTCACCGGCACCTCGCCGGCGAAGGTGCGGATCTGCGAGGCCGCGACGTTGTGCCGCACCGATTCGGCCACGCGCCGGCCGCGCCGCGCGTCGCACTGGCGCAGCACGACCATGAACTCCTCGCCGCCGATGCGCGCCAGGCAGTCGCCCTCGCGCAGCCGCGCGCCGAGCAGCGCGCCGACGCCCTTCAGCACCTCGTCGCCGACGAGGTGGCCATGCCGGTCGTTGACCTGCTTGAAGTGGTCGACATCGACCATGCACAGCGTGACCTCTTCGCTGCCGGCGCACACCGCCTCGGCCAGCGACTCGGCGAACGCGGTGATGTGACGGCGGTTGTACAGGCCGGTCAGCGGGTCGCGGTTGGCGGCCAGCGCGGCGGCGCGCAGCGAGCTGTCGAGCGTCGCGTTCTCGCTCTCGAGCGCCTGCCGGTAATGCTGCAGCTCGCGCACCAGCGCGGCGTTCTGGCGCTCGGCCGCGAGCGCGCCGAGCAGCGTGCCGTGGATGCTGAAGACGCGCAGCTGCAGCGCCAGCGTGCAGGTCAGCGTGCCGAACGCGAGCACGAGCATCACGCCCGGCCCCTGCAGCGCCATGAAGCCGACCAGCGGCAGCACGCTCACCGCGACCATCACCACGCTCGCCGGCATCGCGCCGATGTAGGTGACCGCGAGCAGCGCGGTCGCCACGAACGCGGCGTAGACCACGCCATAGTTGCCGAGCGGCGAGAGCCACGGGTACAGCACGACGGGCGCCAGGCCCCAGACCGACGAGGCTGCCACCACCAGCATGTCGTACAGCGGGTCGGAGCGCGGGTCGGCCGGGTCGAGCCGGCGCAGCAGGCGCCGCGCCAGCAGCACGCGCGCACCGAACACCACGGCCAGCGCGGCCCACGCCAGCAGGCGCGGCACGAGCGGCGCTTCGTAGGCGAGGCCGAAGATCAGGATCGCGAACGAGGCGAGCCCGAGCCGGCCGTTGCGCATCGACATCTCGACGTAGCGCTGCATCAGCACGAAGCGGATCTCGACCGGAACGTCGACGACGACCGGCGAGCCGCGGCGCAGCGCGACGCCGACCGAACGCAAATCCTGTTTCAACGACATGGCTGGCCTGACGGGTGCGCGCGGGGCCGCGCCGACGTGGCGCAACACGCCCTGCGCACCGGGCGGCGGGCGATGCTAGCGTGCACCGGCCGCCGCACCCTGCCGCCGGCCGCATCGCGGCCCCGCCAGGCCGGCACAATGCCACGGTGTCGCCCTCCGAAACCTTGCTCGCCGTCACCGACCTGCGCGTGACGCTGCCCACCGCGCGCGGCGCGGCCAGCGCGCTGCGCGGCATCGACCTCGTGCTCGAACGCGGCGCCACGCTCGGCCTGATCGGCGAGAGCGGCTGCGGCAAGTCGATGACGGCGCTGGCGATCATGGGGCTGCTGCCCGATCACGCGAGCGTCAGCGGCAGCATCCGCTTCGACGGCGCCGAGTTGGTCGGCGCGAGCGACGCCGCGCTCGGCGCGCTGCGCGGCAACCGCATCGCGATGGTGTTCCAGGAGCCGATGACGGCGCTGAACCCGCTGCACACCGTCGGCGACCAGGTCGCCGAGCCGCTGCGCCTGCACCGCGGCCTCGGCCGCAGTGCGGCGCGCGCCGAGGCGCTGCGCCTGCTCGACCGGGTGCGGCTGCCGAACGCGGCGCAGCGCCTCGACGCGCACCCGCACCAGCTCTCGGGCGGCCAGCGCCAGCGCGTGACGATCGCGATGGCGCTGGCCTGCGGCCCCGACCTGTTGATCGCCGACGAGCCGACCACCGCGCTCGACGTGACGATCCAGAAGGAGATCCTCGAACTGCTGCGCGAGCTGGTCGACGAGCGCCGCATGGCGCTGCTGCTGATCAGCCACGACCTCGGCGTGATGGCGCGCAGCGTCGCACGCGTGCAGGTGATGTACGGCGGCACGGTGGTCGAGAGCGGGCCGACCGGCGAGGTCTTCGGCCACCTCGCGCACCCGTACACGCGCGGCCTGTTCGCGGCGCGGCCGCGCCTGGGCGCTGCGCGCGTCGACGGCCGCAAGCCGCGCCTGGCGACGATCCCCGGCCGCGTGCCCGAACTCGTCGACCTGCCGCCCGACTGCCCGTTCGCCGACCGCTGCGCGTGGGTCGTGCCG
>DATMIN010000179.1:0-2652 GCA_035554275.1 Burkholderiaceae bacterium | reverse complement strand
CCAGGCGGCGCGCGCGGGCGCGTCGCGACCGGCGCGCGCGCCGACCCGGCGCACCCACTCGCCGGTGATCAGCGCCGACACCACGCCGGCCCACAGCAGTGGCCACGCCAGCCCCTGCGGCCGGTGCGCGAGACACAGCGGCAGCACGCCGGCGAGCAGCAGCAGCGCCGGCGCCGCGGTGATCGCGGCATAGCCGACCGGGCCGACTTCGCGCAGCAGCAGCGCGCGGCCGAGCAGGTGCGCGGCGCCGAACGGCACCACCGCGGCGACGGCGAGCACCGGCAGCAAGGCCGGCCAACTCGATTCTGCGATGCTCGGCCAAGCGATCGTGAGCCCGGCCATCGCGAGCGCGGCGAGCGCGAACAGCGCCAGCAGGTAGCGGCCGACCCACGCGCGCAGCGCGACCACCGGCACGCGCTCGCGGTACTGCAGGTGCAGCAGCGCCTGCGGCAGGCCGAGCACCGCGAGCGTGACCGCGGCGTCGCTCCAGCTGCGCAGCAGCCCGAACGTGCCCTGCGCGGCGAGGCCGAGCGTCGAGGCCACCAGCAGCGCCGCCGCGAAGCTCGCCGCCGATCCGCCGGCCTGGATCGCGACCGACCACAGCGCCGGCCTCATCGCGCGGGGGCGGTGCCGGCTTTCATCGCGCGGCGCGCGGCGCCTGCATCGATTCCACCAGTGCGGCGACGACGCGGTCCTGATCGGCCTCGCCCAGGTCGGCGCTCATCGGCAGGCTCAACACGCGCGCCGCCGCGGCGATGGCGTTGGGGCAATCGCCGGGCGCCGCGAAGCGCGCATACGCGGGCTGGTGGTGCAGCACGCGCGGGTAGTGGATGGCGGTCGGGATGCCGCGCGCCTTCAGCGCCGCCTGCAGCGCCTCGCGCGCGTCGACGAAGACGGTGTACTGCGCCCACACGCTGTCGCGGTCGGGCCGCACGGTCGGCAGCGTCACGCCCGGCACGCCGGCCAGACGCTCGGCGTAGCGCGCGCCGAGCGCGCGGCGCTGCGCGAGTTCCCAGTCGAAGCGCTCGAGCTTGGCGAGCACGACGGCGCACTGCAACGTGTCCATGCGCCCGCCGACTCCCACGCGGGTGTGCGTGTAGCGCGCGCTCTGGCCGTGCACGCGGATCTCGCGGCAGGCCTGCGCGAGCGCGGCGTCGTTGGTGAACAGCGCGCCGCCGTCGCCGTAGCAGCCGAGCGGCTTGCTCGGGAAGAAGCTGGTGCAGCCAATCGTCGCGAGGTTGCCGCTGGCGCGGCCGCGGTATGTCGCGCCGAAGCTCTGCGCCGCGTCCTCGATCACCGCGAGGCCGTGGCGCGCCGCGATCGCGTTGATCGCGTCCATGTCGGCGCACTGGCCGTACAGGCCGACCGGCAGGATCGCGCGCGTGCGCGGTGTGATCTTGGCCTCGACGAGGCTCGCGTCGAGGTTGCAAGTGTCGGGCTCGATGTCGGCGAACACGGGCACGCCGCCGAGCAGCACGATCGTCTCGGCCGTCGCGGCGAACGTGAACGGCGTGGTGACGACCTCATCGCCGGGGCGGAGTTCCAGCGCCATCAGCGCGATCAGCAGCGCCTCGGTGCCGCTCGCGACCGTCACGCAGTGCGCGGCGCCGGTGCGCTGCGCGAGCGCGGCCTCGAGTTCGGCGACCTCCGGGCCCATGATGTACTGGCCGTGGTCGAGCACGCGCTGCATGCGCTCGCCGATGCGTCGCTTCAGCGCGGCGTACTGCCGCTTCAGGTCGACGAACTCGAGCGGGGCCGCGCTCATCGGGGCGACTCGTCGGCGAGCGCGCACACGCCGTCGCGCAGCACGTAGCGCTCGCCGGTGGCCGGGCACGCGGCTTCGCCGTGGGCCTCGCCGTCGAACGCGAGCCGCTCGCCGTGCCGGCTGACCCAGCCGATGCGCCGCGCCGGCACGCCGACGACGAGCGCGAAGTCGGGCACGTCGCGGCTCACCACCGCGCCGGCGCCGACGAAGGCGAAGCGGCCGATCGTCGTGCCGCAGACGATCGTGCAGTTCGCGCCGAGCGTGGCGCCGCGCTTCACCAGCGTCGGCCGGTACTCGTGCTTGCGCGGCACCGCCGCCCTTGGGTTGTGGACGTTGGTGAACACCATGCCCGGGCCGCAGAACACGTCGTCCTCGAGCGTCACGGCATCGAACACCGAGACGTGGTTCTGGATCTTCACGTTGTCGCCGATGACCACGTCGTTGGCGACGAACACGCCCTGGCCGAGCGAGCAGCGCTCACCGATGCGCGCGCCGGCGCAGACGTGCGCGAAATGCCAGACGTGGGTGCCGGCGCCGAGCTGCGCGCCGGCGTCGACGATCGCCGAGGGGTGGATCATCAACAGCGGGCCACGCTAGAAGACCAGCGGCAGGCCGACCCGCACGCCGTCGCGCGCCGAGCGGTACGCGGCGATCAGCACCTCGAGCGAGCGCAGGCCCTCGTAGCCGTCGACGGCCGCGTTGGTCTCGCCGCGCAGCGTGTTGATCACGTTGTCGTAGTAGAGCGAGTGGCCGGGGCCGTAGACGCTGTCGACGCCGTAGCTCGCGCTCGCGACCTTGGCGTCGTCGGCATGCGCGGTGTCGAACTCCCAGTGCTCGATCTTGTTGACCGCGACGCCGCCGACGCGCACCGTGCCGCGCTCGCCGAG
>DATMIN010000178.1:0-6994 GCA_035554275.1 Burkholderiaceae bacterium | reverse complement strand
GTCGGTTATCGTTGAACTTGCCTGTTCCTGCGCGCCTGTCCTCGATGCTTCATTACCCGCAGTTCAACCCGATCGCGCTGCAGATCGGCCCGATCGCGATCCACTGGTACGGCCTGACCTACCTCGTCGCGTTCGGCCTGTTCACCTGGCTCGGCCTGCGGCGCGTGCAGATGCCGCAGTTCGCCGCGCGCGGCTGGGCCAAGCGCGACATCGAGGACATGCTGTTCTTCGGCGTGCTCGGCGTCGTGGTCGGCGGGCGGCTCGGCTACGTGCTGTTCTACAAGCCGGGCTACTACGCGGCGCACCTGGCCGAGATCCTCGCGGTGTGGAAGGGCGGCATGTCGTTCCACGGCGGCATGCTCGGCGTGATCGCCGCGATGGCGCTGTTCGCGTACCGGCGGCGCCGCCAGTTCCTCGACGTGACCGATCTGATCGCGCCGTGCGTGCCGCTCGGCCTCGCCTCGGGGCGGATCGGCAATTTCATCAACGCCGAGCTGCCCGGGCGTGTGGCCGATGCGTCGCTGCCGTGGGCGATGGTGTACCCGAACGCCGGGCCGCTGCCGCGGCATCCGTCGTCGCTGTACCAGTTCGCGCTCGAAGGCGTGCTGCTGTTCGTGCTGCTGTGGCTGTACGCGAAGAAGCCGCGCGGGCTCGGTCAGGTGTCGGGCGCGTTCCTGGTCGGCTACGGCGTGCTCCGCTTCGTCGCCGAGTTCTTCCGCGAACCCGACGAGTTCCTCGGCCTGCTCGCGCTCAACATGAGCATGGGCCAGTGGCTGTGCGTGCCGATGATCGTGGCCGGCATCGCGATGTGGCTGTGGGGCCGCGGGCGCGTGCCGCGCGCTCCTGCGGCGGCTGCCTAGAATCCGAGCGATGCGCCAGATCTTCCTCGACACCGAAACCACCGGCCTGTACGCCGACAGCGGCGACCGCATCGTCGAGATCGCCTGCGTCGAGATGCTGAACCGGCGCCTGTCGGGCCGCCAGCTGCACCACTACGTGAACCCCGAGCGCCGCAGCCACGACGACGCGCTGAAGGTCCACGGCCTGAGCGAAGAGTTCCTCGCCGACAAGCCGACGTTCGGCGTGATCGCCGACGAGTTGCTCGAGTTCGTCGCCGGCGCCGAGGTGATCGCGCACAACGCCACGTTCGACGTCGGTTTCCTCAACGAGGAGCTGCGGCGCATCGGCCGGCCGGCGTTCGTCAACGTCGTGGCGCGCATCACCGACAGCCTGGGCCTCGCGCGCGAGACCTTCCCCGGCAAGGCGAACTCGCTCGACGCGCTGTGCAAGCGGCTCGAGGTCGACAACACCAGCCGCACGCTGCACGGCGCGCTGCTCGACGCGGGCCTGCTCGCCGAGGTCTACCTGCGCATGACGCGCGGCCAGAACTCGCTGGTGATCGACGCCATCGACGTCAACGCCACGCGCACCGCGCTCGACGCGATCGACTTCAGCGCGCTCGAGCTGCGCGTGATCGTCGCCGACGCCGCCGAAGCCGCGGCGCACGAGGCCGTGCTGGCCGAGCTCGACAAGGCGAGCGCCGGCCACACCGCGTGGCGGCGGCTCGCGAACGCCGAAGAGGCCGTGGCATAATTTCGCCTCGTTCGCAGCCGGCCCCCGCCGCTGTCGAGCGACCGGATCCGGGCGGTTAGCTCAGGGGTAGAGCACAACATTCACACTGTTGGGGTCGGGGGTTCGAAACCCTCACCGCCCACCACGCCGATGACCCCACGGCGCCTCGTCGCCAACACGATGGCCGCAGCCGCCGCGCGCTGATGGATCGCGTCGACGCGATCGCGAGGTCATCCACGCCGGCCTGTACTACCCGCGCGGCTCGCTGAAGGCGCGGCTGTGCGCCGCCGGGCGCGAGTTGCTGTATCGCTATTGCGAGGCGCACGCGGTCGAGTACCGACGCTGCGGCAAGCTGGTCGTCGCGACGACCGATGCGCAGCGCGCCGAGCTCGACCGGATCGCAGCGCATGCGCAGGCCAGCGGCGTGAACGTGCGCGTCGCGGGCCGCTACGCGAAGGGCCACTCCTTCGCGTTGTCGGGGCGCGCTGGGCGTGCACCTCACGCTCGACCTCGCGGGCGAGGCGCGCTTCGGGGACTTCGTGCTGCAGGGCCCCGCCGAGCACGGCCTGGCGGGCCCTGTGAACCTGTTCGGGATCGAGTCGCCGGGCTTGGCCGCGAGCCTCGCGATCGCGGCCGAGGTGCTCAGCCGGCTCGGCGTGCGCCGCTGAGATCGGCGCCGGCCGGCGCGGCCTGCCACTGGCCGTTGACGAGCAGCTCGTGCGGGCGGAACTGCGCCTTGTAGGCCATCTTGCCGCTCTCGCCGATCCAGTAGCCGAGGTAGACATGCGGCAGCTTCAGCAGCTTGGTCTGCTCGATCTGCCACATCACGTTGTACGTGCCGTAGCTCATGCCCGCCTCGGGCTCGTAGAAGGTGTAGACGGCCGACAGCCCGTCGTTCAGCACGTCGAGGATCGAGACCATCTTCAGCTTGCCCGGGGAACCCGCGGCCGCGGGCTCGCGGAACTCGACCAGGCGCGAGTTGACGCGGCTCTGCAGCAGGAACTGGGTGTACTGGTCGACGCTGTCGTGATCCATGCCGCCGCCGAAATGGCGGCCGGCCTGGTAGCGCAGGTAGAGCTGGTAGTGCTCGGGCACGAAGCACAGGCGCAGCACGCGCGCCTGCAGGTCGGCGTGCGCGCGCCACGCGCGCTTCTGGCTGCGCGAGGGCTCGAAGCGCGCGACCGGGATGCGCAGCGGCAGGCAGGCCTTGCAGCCGTCGCAGTACGGGCGGTAGGTGAACATGCCGCTGCGCCGAAAGCCGTTGGCCACGAGGCCCGAGTACGCGTCGGCGTGGATCAGGTGGCTCGGCGTGGCGACCTGCGAGCGCGCGAGGCGGCCCTCGATGTAGCTGCAGGGGTAGGGCGCCGTCGCATAGAACTGCAACGAGGCGAGCGGGAGTTCCTTCGGGTGGGTCACGGGCCGGATTCCTCTTCGCCACGGTCGTCGAGATGGCGCCAGTTCGCCAAATCATAGGACCAATCGACGATCGGCGGCTCCCCCAGACTGTGGGCCAATCGGCGCTCGAACTCGGCGCGCGGCAGCTCGCGCGCGCCCATCGACTCGAGGTGCGAGGTGTGCTGCTGGCAGTCGATCATCGGCACGCGGTGCGCGCGGCAGAAGCACACCAGCGCGGCGAACGCGATCTTCGAGGCGTCGGTGCGGCGCGCGAACATCGATTCGCCGAAGAACATCCGCCCCAGGCCGATGCCGTACAGGCCGCCGACGAGTTCGCCGTCGACCCAGGTCTCGACGCTGTGCGCCTTGCCGAGCGCGTGCCAGTCGCAGTAGGCCTCGATCATCTCGGGCACGATCCACGTGCCTTCCTGGCCGTGGCGTGGCGCCTGCGCGCACGCGGTGATCACGCGCCGGAACGCGGCGTCGATGCGCACCTCGGCACCCGGGCGCGCGACGAACCGGCGCAGCGTCTTGCGCAGCGAGCGCGTCAACCGGAACTCGTCGGTCAGCAGCACCATGCGCGGGTCGGGCGACCACCACAGCACCGGCTGGCCCTCGCTGTACCACGGGAACACGCCCTTCGCGTAGGCCTCGGCCAGGCGCTGCGGCGTCGGCTTGCCGCCGGCCGCGAGCAACCCCGGCGCGTCGCTGCCCGGCGGCAGCGCCGCGCTCGTCGACGGCAGCACGTCGTCGGGGCTGCGCAGCCAGTGGATCATCGCGACGGGGCCAGGGCGGGCGGCATGCGCAGATTGTCGACGCTGGCGCCCGCGCCGCAAGCCGGCAGAATCACGGCCATGATCAGGTTCAGGGACAAATCCATCGCGCGCCGCGGCGCCGCCGCGCTGCTCGCGTTGGCGGCCGGCGGGGCGCGTGCCGCCGACGCCGGCTTCGAGCCGGTCACGCCGTACCGCCCGTCGGTGTCGAGCCCGGCGCAGCTGCCCGCCGCCGGCCAGCTCGAGTTCGAGTTCGGCGGCCTGCAGCAGCGCAGCGACGACAGCCGGCGCCGCAGCGTGCCGTATCTGTTCAAGCTCGCGTTCGACAAGGACTGGGGCGTGCTGCTCGGCGGCGAGGCGCGCGTCTGGCAGCGCGATGCCGACGGCCGCGCGCAGGGCGGCGGCGACACCACGCTGGTGCTCAAGCGCGCCTGGGGCCTCGACGACGCCACCGCGCTCGGCGTCGAGCTCGGCGCGAAGCTGCCGACCGCAGGCTCGTCGGTCGGCAGCGGCCGCGCCGACTACTCGCTCAACACGATCGTCAGCCGCGACCTCGGCCCGGTCCACATGGACGCGAACCTGAACGCGCTGCGCCTCGGCGCCGTCGACGCGGGCACCGGCCGCGTGCAACTCGGCGCATCGGCGTCGTTCTCGACGCCGCTGTCGGCGCAATGGGGCCTCACCGGCGAGCTCTCGGGAACGCGCCGCAGCGGCGCGCCGGGCAGCGTGCAGTGGCTGGGCGCGCTGACGTTCAGCCCGAGCAAGTTCCTGACGCTCGATGTGGGCGTGGCGCGCGCGACCAAGCCGACACCGGCCACGACATCGCTGTTCGCCGGCGCGGTGTTCCCGCTCGCCAAGCTCTGGTAGGGCCGCGCGGCACACGCGGTGCCGCGGCGTGCCTACTGCATGAACCAGCCGTGGCTGACGACGACCGACTGACCGGTCAGCGCGTTGGTCTCGAAGCCGGCGAACAGCAGCGCGACCTCGGCGACGTCTTGCACCGTCGTGAACTCGCCGTCGACGGTTTCCTTCAGCATCACCTTCTTGACCACGTCGTCCTCGCTGATGCCAAGCGCCTTGGCCTGCTCGGGAATCTGCTTCTCGACCAGCGGCGTGCGCACGAAGCCCGGGCAGATCACGTTGGCGCGGATCTTGTGCGTGCCGCCTTCCTTCGCGACCGTCTTGCACAGGCCGATCAGCCCGTGCTTGGCGGTGACGTAGGCCGACTTCAGCACCGACGCTTCCTTCGAGTGCACCGAGCCCATGTAGATGATGCTGCCGCCGCGGCCCGACTTCTGCATCAGCGGCACGACCGCCTTGGTGGTCAGGAACGCGCCGTCGAGGTGGATCGCGAGCATCTTCTTCCAGTCGGCGAACGGGAATTCCTCGATCGGGTGGACGATCTGCACGCCGGCGTTGCTGACCAGCACGTCGACACCCCCGTACGCCGCGACGACCTCGGCCACCGCGGCGTTGACCTGCTCTTCGCTCGTCACGTCCATCGTCACTGCCATCGCGGTGCCGCCGCCTTTGACGATCTCGTCGGCGGCGGCCTGTGCGGCGGCCTTGCTGATGTCGGCGATCACGACCTTGCCGCCTTCGCGCGCATAGGTGAGGGCGATTTCCTTGCCGATGCCGCTGGCGGCGCCGGTGACGATGCAGACCTTGTCCTGGAGTTTCATGGGAGCGTCTCCGCGAAGTGGTGGTGAGAAGGAGCGGGCCTCAGGCGAGATAGTCGTGGACGACGCTGCCCAGGCCAAGTGTCATGTCGGTCTGCAGGTGCGTGCCCGAGAGCACCTCGAGCACCGGCAGCCGCGCGACCGGCGCGAGCGCGTGGTGGAAGAGTTCGAGCGCGGCCGGGCCCGCCCACGCGCCCTTGATCGTCACGTCCTCGAGGAAGTAGCGCACCAGCTCGCAGATGCGCGCGCTGCCGTCGACGTGCGGGATGATCTTGAGCAGGTAGTTCGGCGCGAGCAGGCCCTTCAACACGCCGGCGGTGTCGATCGCGCGGTGCTTGTACCCCATCGTCGCGGTGGCCACGCGCACCGAGCCGTAGTCGAGCGTGCCGAGCAGCGTGTCGGTCTCGACCGTCACCTTCGGCGACGCGAGCTTCTTCGGGAAGCCCCACAGCTCGCGCCCGCCGGCGATCGGCGCCTCGTCGTTCAGGTACATCGAGTGCACGTAGCCGCCGGCCACGCCGTCGAGCGTGACCGGGATCACCTGGCCCGATTCGGTGTAGTCGCCGAAGCCGGTGGAATCGGGCATGCGGATGAACTCGTACTTGACGATCGGCTCGCCGGCGACCTGCAGCGGCTCGGGCACGACGGCGCGCAGCGCATCGGGGTCGGTGCGGTAGGCGATGATCAAGAACTCGCGGTTCACGAAGCGGTACGGCCCGGGCGGAAACGCCGGGCTCGTCAGCGGCATCGCGAAGGCGCTGCGTTTCACGTCGTCGATGTTCATGGGCGGGCCGCGCCGAGCGGCGATTCCGAGGTGAGGTCGAACACATGCACGCCGCTGCCGTTGCGCGGGCGATTCGTCCAGCGCGGGTCGTGCAGCGTGTGCGCCATGTCTTTGCTGCCGGTCTCCCAATGCTCCTGCATCGACAGGCGCGAGAACTCGAAGTCCTTCGACTGGCTCTCGTAGTGCTTGCTGCGGTAGATCAGGTGCACGACCTCGACCGCGCACTCGGGCCGGATGTGCGCGAGCGCGCGCAGGTCGGGGTCGTCGCGGTAGGCCGGCGGCAGCTTGTCGATCAGGCGCCGCGCGGCCTGCGAGATCACCTGCCGGTCGAGCTCGTTGGTGGTGTTCAGGCGCGTGCGGCTCGAGAAGCGGATGTCCTTCTCGCGCTCGCTCACTTCGGCCAGCGTCGTCGGCAGCGTGCCGGTGGCGGCGAACAGGTCGACCTGGAACACGACGCGGCGGCGCTTGCCCGGCTGGTCGAGCACGTACTGCAGCGGCGTGTTCGAGACCAGGCCGCCGTCCCAGTAATGCTGGCCGTCGATCTCGACAGCCGGAAAGCCGGGCGGCAGCGCACCGCTCGCGATGACATGCTCTGGACCAATTCGGTGGTTCCGGTTGTCGAAATAGACGAGGTTGCCGGTCTCGACATTGACGGCACCGACACTGAAGCGCATCTCGCCGGCATTGATGCGGTCGAAGTCGACCAAGCGTTCGAGGGTCGACCTGAGCGGAGCGGTGTCGTAGTAGCTGGTCGCTTCGAGCGTACCCGATGGACTTAGCCATGGCATCAG
>DATMIN010000177.1:0-7053 GCA_035554275.1 Burkholderiaceae bacterium | reverse complement strand
GGTCATGAGGCCCTCGCGCTCGATGAACGCGACGATCTCGTCGACGCCCTGCTGAGTTTTCAAATTTGTGAAGACGAACGGGCGCGTCGGTCGCATCTTCCGCGCGTCGCGGTCCATTACCTCGAGCGACGCCCCGACGTGCGGAGCGAGGTCGATCTTGTTGATCACAAGCAGATCGGACTTCGTGATTCCGGGTCCGCCCTTGCGCGGGATCTTGTCGCCGGCCGCGACGTCGATCACGTAGAGCGTGAGGTCGGAAAGCTCCGGGCTGAAGGTGGCGGCGAGGTTGTCGCCGCCGCTCTCGATGAAGAGCAGCTCCAGCTTCGGGAAGCGCGCCACCATGTCCTGCACCGCCGCCAGGTTGATGGAGGCGTCCTCGCGGATCGCCGTGTGAGGGCAGCCGCCGGTCTCGACGCCGACGATGCGCTCGGCCTCGAGCGCACCGGCCACCGTGAGCAGGCGCTGGTCTTCCTTCGTGTAGATGTCGTTGGTGACGACGACGAGGTCGTAGCGCTCGCGCATCGCCTTGCACAGCATCTCGACCAGCGTCGTCTTGCCCGAGCCGACCGGCCCGCCGACGCCGACGCGCAGCGGCGGCAGTTTGCGGGTGCGGTTCGCGATGTGATGCAGGGCGCTGGTCATCGGCCGATTATGGTGGCGGCGCGACGGTCATCGCGGTGTCACCGCGCCGACACGCGTCGGTCACGCGCGGCCGCGAGGATGTGCGGATGCAGCGCGACCTTCCCCTGCAGGGCTTGCCCTTCGATCCGGTGCCGGACGCGGGCGAGCCGCCCGCCGGCGGCCTGCGGGTACGCACCGTGTGGATCTCCGACCTGCACCTGGGTACGCCTGGCTGCCAGGCGCGCGCGCTGCTCGCATTCCTGCGCCACGTCGAGTGCGAGACGCTGTTCCTGGTCGGCGACATCATCGACGGCTGGCAGCTCAAGCGCGCGTGGTACTGGCCGCAGGCCCACAACGACGTGGTGCAGAAGCTGCTGCGCAAGGCGCGCAAGGGCACGCGCGTGATCTTCGTGCCGGGCAACCACGACGAGTTCGCGCGCCGCTACGTGCAGCACGATTTCGGCGGGATCGAGGTCGTCGACGAGTGGGTCCACACGACCGCCGACGGGCGCCGCCTGTGGGTGATCCACGGCGACCTGTTCGACGGCGTGATCCAGTGCGCGGCGTGGCTCGCGCATGTCGGCGACCGGCTCTACGAATTCACGCTGCGCCTGAACCGGCACCTGAACTCGCTGCGCGCGCGGCTCGGGCTGCCGTACTGGAGCCTGTCGAAGTATCTGAAGGGCAAGGTCAAGCGCGCGGTCAGCTACGTCGGCGACTTCGAGGCCGCGGTCGCGCGCGAGGCGCGCCGGCGCGGGCTGCACGGCGTGGTCTGCGGCCACATCCACCACGCCGAGCTGCGCGAGATCGACGGCGTGCTCTACGCCAACGACGGCGACTGGGTCGAGAGCCTGACCGCGCTCGTCGAGCACGCCGACGGCCGGCTCGAGATCGTCGACTGGGCGCAGCAGCTCGCGCGCTGGCGCGCCCACGCCGGGGTGGCGGCATGAAGATCGTGCTCGTCACCGACGCGTGGCGGCCGCAGGTCAACGGCGTCGTCACGACGCTGGTCGAGCTGGCGCAGGGGCTCGACGTGCGCGGCCACGAGGTCGTGCTGATCGAACCCTCGACGTTTCGGCGTTTCCCGTGCCCCGGCTACGCCGAGATCGAGCTGGCGTGGCGGCCCGGCCCGCAGGTCGCGGCGCGGATCGACGACGCCGACGCCGACGCGATCCACATCGCCACCGAGGGCCCGCTCGGCGCGGCCGCGCGGCGCCACTGTAGGCGCCGCGGGCTGGCGTTCACGACCGCGTTCCACACCCGCTTCCCGGACATCCTCGCGCAGGCGCTGCACGTGCCCGCGGCCTGGGGCTATGCGTGGTTTCGGCGCTTCCACGCCGCGTCGGCCGGTGTGATGGTGCCCACCGAGGGCATGCTGCAGATCTTGCGCGGGTACCGCTTCGCGAACCTGCGCGCGTGGTCGCACGGCGTCGACCTGACGCTGTTCAAGCCGGTCGAGCCGCTTGCGCTCGATCTGCCGCGGCCGGTGTTCCTCTACGTCGGCCGGGTGTCGTACGAGAAGAATCTCGAGGCCTTCCTGAAGCTCGACCTGCCCGGGTCGAAGCTGGTCTACGGCGTCGGCCCGCTGCTCGACAAGCTGCGCGCCGCGTATCCGCAGGTGCACTGGCGCGGCGTGGTGCCGCGCGAGGCGCTGCCGGCGATCTACAGCGCGGCCGACGCGTTCGTGTTCCCGAGCCACAGCGAGACCTTCGGCCTGGTGATGCTCGAGGCGATGGCCTGCGGCACGCCGGTCGCGGCATTCCCGGTGCCGGGGCCGCTCGACGTCGTCGGCGACTCGGGCGCCGGCGTGCTCGACGACGACCTGGCGAGCGCCGCGCGGCGCGCGCTCGCGATTCCACGCGAACGCGCCCGGGCACACGCGCGGCGCTTCGACTGGGAGCGCGTGTGCGACGAGTTCGTGGCGTTCCTCGTGCCGGTGCGCGACGGGCGCGTTCAGCCGGCGATGCCCATCGTCAGCGCGAGCGCGTAGCCGGCGCTGACGCTGCCGGCGATCGTCGGCGACCGAGCTCGAGGCCGACGATTCGGCTGGCCGAGGCCGTAGCGGCGCAGGTCGTCGACGACGGGCGCGCGGGCAGCTCGGCATCGTCGTCGACGAGCAGGGCGTGGATCGAGGTCGGCGTCACGGCGTCACGGCGTCGGGGGCGGCAGCAGGTCGAGATACGCGCCGGCGACGAGCCGGGTCGCGTCGACCTGCAGTCGCTCGAGCAGTGCGTGTGCCTCGGCGACGCCGGCGTCGGCGCTCTCGCCGTCGCGCAGCACCACCTCGAGTTCGAGAAAGTCGCCGAGCCCGGCGACGCGATCGAGGTGCACGCGCGTGCGGCCGATGCGCAGCAGCGTGCGCTGCTTGACGACGCGGCCGCGCACGCCGAGCGCGCGCGCGAGCGTGGCGCGCAGCGCGTCGGGGGCGGCGACCGGCGTGATCGCGTAGTCGGAGGTCTTCGGCCCGCCGGCGTCGGGCCGCTCGTAGGCGATCAGCTCGCCGCGGCCGTCGGCGAAGACGCGCAGCTTCAGCCGCCCGTGGGCGCAGTGGAAGAAGGTGTCGTCCTGCGCGATCGGCTCGGGTTCGCCGTCGGCGCAGGCGCGCGCGCGCGGCAGCAGCGCCTCGACGCTGTCGATGCGGGCCTTGATCTCGACGTTGCGGGCCATGCGCGCTGCGTGCTCAGGAGCGGAACAGGCGCGAGTACTGGGTCTCGTGCTGGGCCGACAGGATCGCGAGCATCGGCGTGAACGCCTGGCGCTCGCCGTCCGGCAGCGCGGCGGCGCGGTCGACGGCGGCGGGGATCGCCTCGACCAGCACCGCCAGCACGCGCTGGCCCGCGGCCTGGCCGAGCGGCACCGCCTTCAGCGCGGCCTGCACCATCGCCTCGGCCCAGCCGAACGCGAACGCGAGCAGCGCCTCGCGCCGCGGCGCGCCGGTCTGCGCCGCAGCGAGCGCGAACGCGATCGGCCAGGTCGGCGCCGGCACGAGCGCCTTCAGGGCATCGACGTGCGCATCGGCGCCGCCGCGTTGGCGCAGCCATTCGCTCATCGAGCGGCCCATCTGCGTGGCCTGCTGGCGCAGCTCGGCGGTCTCGCGCGTCTCGACGACCCAGGCGTTCAGCTCGCCAATGCTGGCGAGGTCGGCCCGCTGCCACGCGCCGAACGCCTTCGCGACGACCGCCAGCTCGGCGCGCGCGAGGCCGAGCCGCAGCTGATCGGCGAGCCAGCGTGCGGCCTGCGCCTCGTCGCGCACGCGGCCGGCCTCGACCGCGGCCTCGAGCCCTTCCGAATAGCTGAAGCCGCCGACCGGCAGCGCCGGCGACGCCAGCTGCATCAGCTGCAGCAGCGCGTGCGCCGACGTGGCGGGCGCGGGCCGGCGCCGGCGCGCCGGCGCGCGCTCAGTGCGCGTGCGCGTGACCGTCATCGTGACCGTGGTGATCGTGAGGCGCGTGGCCGTGCCCGGCGTGCGCGCCCGGCGCATACGCGCCGGCCTCGGGCTCGAACGGCTCGTTCGCCTCGTGCACGATCAGGTGCCGCTGGCGCAACAGCGCGGCGAGCACGTGGTCGGGTTCGAGCTTCAGGTGATCGGGCTGGACCTCGAGCGACACGTGGCGGTTGCCGAGGTGGTAGGCGGCGCGCAGCAGATCGAGCGGCGTGCCGTGCTCGGCACAGGCGCGCACCACCAGCACCGGCTGCGCGGCGGCCTGCACGCGCAGCAGCGAGCCGTCCTCGGCCACCAGCACGTCGCCGCCGCGCACCACGCTGCCGCGCGGCAGGAACACGGCGAGCGCGCGGCCGAGCGAATCGGTGGCGTCGAAGCGGCTCTTCTGGCGCACGTCCCAATCGAGCTCGACGTGCGGCGCGCGCCGCAGCAGGGCGCCCGCGAGGCCGCGCCCTGCGGGTAACAGCTTGTTGATCAGCAGCATGGAAGGCCTTGTCGTCGCTTCGGGTGGCCGAGTGTGCCGCAGCCTAGAATCGCCGTCGATGACGCCCGTTGGAGGGCGGACAGGACGGGCCATGAACCAGCCAGCGGAAAAAGTCGAGGTGACGATCGAGGAGGTGAAGGATTCGAGCGCAGGCTCGGTCCAGGGCGCCCCCGGCGTGGTCATCGAAACCGAGTCGACGGTCGACGGCGAGCGGCGCGACACCTCGATCGAGGTCCGCGATTCCGATGCGCCGGCCGTGGCGATGGCGCTGCTGAACGCCGATGTCGAGCAGCCGCACACCGCGCACGACCTGCCGGCGGCGGTGCAGTGCCTGGCGGCCGGCGTGATGCCCGCTGCCGGCGCCGGCCAGGTGCGCATCCACCTGCAGTTCGATTCCGGGCAGGTGCTGCCGGTCGAGATGTCGCACGACGCCGCGGCCGCGCTGTCACGTGCGCTCGGCCGGCACACCGGCACGCACTGAGCGGGCTCGCCCCGCTCACACCCGTTCAGAACAGGAAGTAGCGCTGCGCCATCGGCAACTCGGTGGCCGGCTCGCAGGTCAGCAGCACGCCGTCGGCGCGCACCTCGTAGGTCTGCGCGTCGACCTCGATGGCCGGCGTGCCGGCGTTGTGGATCATGTCCTTCTTGCCGATCGTGCGCGTGTTCTTCACGACCTCGGTGCGGCGGCGCAGGTCGAGCTGCTCGGGCACGCCGAGATCGGCCGCGGCCCTCGAGATGAACGTGAGGCAAGTGTTGTCCATCGCCGCGCCGAACGCGCCGAACATCGGCCGGTAGTGCACCGGCTGCGGCGTCGGGATGCTCGCGTTCGGGTCGCCCATCGCGGCCGCGGCGATCATGCCGCCCTTGATGATCAGGCTCGGCTTGACGCCGAAGAACGCCGGCTTCCAGACCACCAGGTCGGCGAGCTTGCCCGGCTCGACCGAGCCGACGACGTGCGAGATGCCCTGCGTGATCGCCGGGTTGATCGTGTACTTCGCGATGTAGCGCTTGACCCGGAAGTTGTCGTGGCGGGAGGAATCCTCCGGCAGCGCGCCGCGCTGCGATTTCATCTTGTGCGCGGCCTGCCAGGTGCGGATGATGACCTCGCCGACCCGGCCCATCGCCTGGCTGTCGGACGACATCATCGAGAACACACCGAGGTCGTGCAGGATGTCTTCGGCGGCGATCGTCTCGCGCCGGATTCGGCTCTCCGCGAACGCCAGGTCTTCGGCGATCGCCGCGTCGAGGTGATGGCACACCATCAGCATGTCGAGGTGCTCGTCGATCGTGTTGACGGTGTACGGCATCGTCGGGTTCGTGCTCGACGGCAGCACGTTCGGCAGACCCGCGACCTTGATGATGTCGGGCGCGTGGCCGCCGCCGGCGCCCTCGGTGTGGAAGGTCGCGATCGCGCGGCCCTTGAACGCCGCCACGGTGTCTTCGACGAAGCCGGATTCGTTCAGCGTGTCGGTGTGGATCGTGACCTGCACATCGTGCGCGTCGGCCACGGAAAGGCAGCAGTCGATCGCCGCCGGCGTCGTGCCCCAGTCCTCGTGCAGCTTCAGGCCGTAGGCGCCGGCCTCGATCTGCTCTTCGAGCGCACGCGGCAGGCTCGCGTTGCCCTTGCCCTGGAAGCCGAGGTTCATCGGGAAGCTCTCGGCCGCCCGCAGCATCGAGTGGATGTGCCACGGGCCCGGCGTGCAGGTGGTTGCGAACGTGCCGGTCGCCGGGCCGGTGCCGCCGCCCATCATCGTCGTCACGCCGCTCATCAGCGCTTCCTCGATCTGCTGCGGGCAGATGAAGTGGATGTGCGTGTCGATGCCGCCGGCGGTGACGATCGCGCCCTCGCCGGCGATGATCTCGGTGCCCGGGCCGATCACGATGTCGACGCCCGGCTGCACGTCGGGGTTGCCGGCCTTGCCGATCGCGGCGATCAGGCCGTTCTTCAGCCCGATGTCGGCCTTCACGATGCCCCAGTGGTCGATGATCAGCGCGTTCGTGATCACGGTGTCGGCCACGTCGGCGGCCAAGCGCTGGCTCTGCCCCATGCCGTCGCGGATCGTCTTGCCGCCGCCGAACTTCACCTCCTCGCCGTAGCCGCCGGCGGCCACGGTGAAGTCCTTTTCGACCTCGACGATCAGCCCGGTGTCGGCCAGCCGCACGCGGTCGCCGGTGGTCGGGCCGAACATCTCCGCATAGGCGCGGCGGTTGATCGTGGCCATGCTCAGAGCGCTCCCTGCACCAAGCCGCGGAAGCCGTAGACCATTCGCTCGCCGGCGTAGTCGACGAGTTCGACCGTGCGCTGCTGCCCGGGCTCGAAGCGCACCGCGGTGCCCGAGGCGATGTTCAGCCGCATGCCGCGCGCGGCCGCGCGGTCGAAGCGCAGCGCCGCGTTGGTCTCGGCGAAGTGGTAGTGCGAGCCGACCTGGATCGGGCGGTCGCCGCTGTTCTCGACGACGACGGTCGCGGTGCGGCGGCCGGGGTTCAGCGCGTGGTCGGGGCCGTC
>DATMIN010000176.1:0-17936 GCA_035554275.1 Burkholderiaceae bacterium | reverse complement strand
CAGGCCGTCTTCGCCCGGCATCATCACGTCGAGCACGAGCACGTCGAAGCGTTCGCGGGCGAGCAGCTTGTCGAGCGGGCCGGCCGAGTCGACGCAGCGCACCGCATAGCCCTGGTCGCTGAGGTAGCGCTGCAGCAGTGCGCGCAGATCGGCTTCGTCGTCGGCGATCAGGATGCGGGCCAGCGCTTCGCTCATCGGGGCAACCTGGTGCGGGGATGAAGGCATCGTACCCGGCGCTGCCGGCGCGCGGCCCGCGCGCAACGATGACAAACGATGACGCTGACGGCGCGCGTTGTCATCGCCTGTCATCAGGCCGCGTGTTTCTGCCATCGCCGGCTCACACCTCGCGGCGACATTGGCTGCGTGGCCCTGCATGTCGCGGTGCCTCAGCAACGAGCAAGGAGTTCCGCGATGAACCGCATCCTCAGCATCACCACCCTCGGCCTCGCGTTGATCGGCGCCGGCATCGCCACCAGCGCCGACGCCGCGAGCCGCCGCGTCGTGCACCCGAACGCCGAAGGCGGCACGACCGCCACCGCGATCACGGCCCGCAGCGGCCCGAACGGCGGCGCGGCCGTGCGTGGTCGCGGCGTCGCGACCGACGGGCAGGGCAACGCGACGGCCGTCAGCGGCGCCGCGCTGCGCGGCCCGAACGGCGCCACCGCCGCGCGCGCCGGTGCCACCACGCGCACCGCCGACGGCGCCGTGCAGCACCGCAGCGGCATGGCCGCGCAAGGCGCGCAGGGCAGCGTCGACAGCAGCGGCAGCGCGACCAAGACGGCCGACGGCCAGATCACGCAAAACCGCACGACCAGCGCGACCAGCGCCGCCACCGGCAACAGCGCGACCCGCACAAGCGCGTACAACAGCGGCAGCGGCCGCACGCGCAGCACGACATGCTTCGATGCCGGCGGCGCGACGATCGCCTGCCCGACGCGGCCGTGACCTCTTCACTTTCGATCCGGAGTCTTGCGATGAAGCCGATTCGTCTTCCTCATGTGCTGCTGGCCGCTGTGTGCGCGCTCGGCGCGGTCGCCGCGTCGGCGCAATCGGCACCCGACGCCGAACGCGCGCAGAAGATGCAGGCCGAGCTGCAGAAGCGCTTCGCCGCGGCCGACGCGAACGGCGATGGCCGCCTCACGAAGGAGGAGGCCAAGGGCAAGATGCCGATGGTCTACCAGCACTTCGACGCGATCGACAGCGCGCACAGCGGCGGGGTCACGCTGGCCGACATCGCCGCGTTCGCGCGCAGCCAGCGCGGCGCGCGCAAGCCGGCGCCGTGAGCACCACAGCGCTCGGCCGCATCGCGCTGCTGTTGACCAGCGTGGCGTTGACGGCCTGCGGCGGCGGCGGTGGCGATTCGGGCGCGCCGGCACCGGTCCCGGCGCCGGCCGGCCCCACCGACGCGCAGCGCGGCGCCGCTGCCACCTCGACCGCCAACAGCGCGGTCAATGCCTGCGCGCCGATCGCGCCGTTCTACTGGGAGATCGGTGACCGCAATGCGCGCCTCGTGTCGGGCTCGGTGAGCAGCGCGAGCAGCAGCACCGTCTACACCGCGAGCAGCCTGATGAGCATCGCCTCGGCCTCGAAGTGGCTGTACGGCGCCTACGTGGTGCAAAAGCGCAATGCGGCGCTCAGCGACAGCGACATCAAGTTCCTGAACTTCCGCAGCGGCTACACCAACTTCAGCATCTGCCTGCCAGGCCAGTCGGTCGACGGCTGCGTGGCGTACCAGAGCAACGGCGTGTACTCGGCCGCGACCGACGGCTTCTTCGCCTACGACGGCGGCCACATGGAGAACCACGCGAGCCAGGCCATGGGCCTGGGCCCGCTGCTGAACGCCGGCCTCGCGAGCGAGATCCGCGCGCAGCTCGGCAGCGACGTGAACCTGCTCTACACGCAGCCACAACTCGCCGGCGGTGTCGCGAGCACGGCCGACGACTACGCGCGCTTTCTGCGCAAGCTGCTCGGCGGCCAGCTGCAGATGGGCGCGCTGCTCGGCACGCACGCGGTCTGCACCAACCCCGCGACCTGCCCCACGGCGCTGCGCACGCCGGTGCCGGGCACCGAGAGCTGGCACTACTCGCTCGGCCATTGGGTCGAGGACGACCCTGTCGTCGGCGACGGCGCCTTCAGCAGCGCCGGCGCGTTCGGCTTCTACCCGTGGGTCGACGCGAGCAAGACCTGGTACGGCGTGCTCGCGCGCCAGGTCGCCAATTCGGGCGAGGGCTTCAACTCGGCCGATTGCGGGCGGCTGATCCGCAAGGCGTGGGTGACCGGGGTGGTGCAATGAAGAAGACGCTGATCGCGGCGGGCCTGGTGCTGGCGATGGCCGGCGCTGCGGGCGCGCAGGCGCAGCCCTTCGAGCGCCTGACCGATGTCGCGTACGGCCCCGAGATGCGGCAGCGCTTCGATGTGTACCTGCCAACCCGCGTGGCAGCGCGCCCGCGCGACGCTGCGATCATCGTGATGGTGCACGGCGGCGCCTGGATGATCGGCAACAAGGCGCTGCCACAGGTGATCGAGAACAAGGTCGCACACTGGGTCGCGCAGGGCGCGATCTTCGTGTCGATCAACTACCGGCTGGTGCCGCAGGTCACGCCGCTCGAGCAGGCCGGCGACGTCGCACATGCGGTCGCGAAGGTCCAGGCGCTCGCGGCGTCGTGGGGCGGTGATGCGGATCGCGTCGTGCTGATGGGGCACTCGGCCGGTGCGCATCTGGTGGCGCTGGTCAGCGCGTCGCCGGCGTTCGCGCAACGTGCGGGCACGCGGCCCTGGCGTGGCACGGTCGTGCTCGACAGCGCCGCGCTGAGCCTCACGGCACTGATGCGCGCGCCGCATGCGCGCTTCTACGATCGCGTGTTCGGGAGCGACCCCGCGCTGTGGCAGGCCGCGTCGCCGATCGACTCGCTGACGCCGGGCGCGCCGCCGATGCTGCTGGTCTGCTCGACCCGGCGCGCCGATCACTCCTGCGCGCAATCGGCCGCGTTCGCGGCGCGCGCCAACGCGCTGGGCGTGCGTGCGCAGGTCTCGCCGCAGGATCTGTCGCACGCCGAGGTCAACGCGACGCTCGGGCTGGCGGGGACGGAGACCGACGAGGTCGATGCGTTCCTCGCCTCGGTCGGCTGGCGCGCTGCCGCTCAGGCGAGGTAGCGCTCGAGCGGCAGCCGGCCGGTGACGGCGCTCGGCGCGGCCGCGTGGCCGAGCCGGAACAGCATCATCGGCTGCGCTTCGCCAGGCCCGCGCAGTTCGCCGAGCAGCCGCACGAGCGCAGCGTGCGTGGCCGGCGCGACCCAATCGCCGCCCGGCACCTGACGCGTGAGCACGGTGGCCGCCGCGAACGGCTGCAGCGCCAGGCCCTCCGCCGTGGCGGCGAGCCACACGCGCTGGAACGCGCTGCCGGCATCGAGCAGCGCGGCAGCATCGTCGCGCGGCGCGCCGAGCACCAGGCCGAGGTGCGGCGCGAGCTTGCACGGCAGCCAGCCCGCGCGCAGCCCGAAGCCGAGGTGCGCGCCGATGCGGTTGGCGCGCTGCATCCAGGCCCAGTCGCGCATCAGCGCGAACGCGGGGCGTGCCGGCGGCTCGACTTCGAGCGCGGCCGGCGGCAGCCACTCGTCGGCCGAGGCCTGCCAGCCGATCTCGAAGCGGACCGCACCGAACAGCTCTTCGTGCAGCGCGCGGCGGCGGAAGCGCTCGGTCTCGGCGAGGCGGATCGCCTTCAGTGCGGCGGCGCGCAGTGGCGGCTCGTCGAGCCAGCGCAGCGCGCAGCCGGGGTGTGCCGCGGCCGCGGACTGCAGTTGAGCGAGCGCGCCCGGCGCAACTTTCTGGCGGCGGTAGAAGCGGCGGTTCGTGTGGCGCGCGCCGATCAGGTCGGCGAGCGGATCGATCGCTGCGCCGGCCGCCGGCGACCAGCGCAGCCGCGCGACCACGTCCGACCCGTCGCGATCGGGCCAGGGCTCGACCTGCAGCGCCAGGCCACGTGCCGAGGACGCGAGCCGCAGGTTCTCGAGCACCGCGCCGTAGGCCAGGCTGGCGAGAAAACGGCGGTGCGGCAGCGCGGCCCAGCTCGTGCGGTCGGTCGTGAGCAGGCGCACCGCGTCGGCGTCGAGCGCGAACTGCAGGTAGTGGCGGTTCTCGGCCGACGGCGCGAACACGCCGGCGGCGAGGATCTCGCGCAGCGTGCGCGTGTCGGGCAGCATCGACACCCCCATCGTCAGCGCTGGCGCAGCCGGCGCCGCGCCACCGACATCAGCAGGCGCTGCATCGGGTTGCGGTTGCCGCCGGGGCGCCAGGTGCGCGTCAGGCGGTTGCGGAAGGCGTCGAAGTGCAGGCCGCGCGGCGCCGCGATCACCTTGCCGCGGCCGAGCACGAGCTTGAGCACCTGCGTCGCGGCGATGCCGCTGCACAGCTGCACCGCGATCACGGTCGACGGCCCACGCCGGTTCGCGAGGTCGACGCGTGACGGGTCGACGAGATAGCTCATCTGCAGCATCGCCGGCGACAGCCCGACCAGGAAGCGCAGCGCCTGTTCGTCCTCGGTTTTGCCGTCGAGGCGGAAATACTGTTCGAAGCTCATGCGCCCCGGCACGAAATTGAGCAACGCCGCGCCCATGCCGAGCGGCGCGACCGTGACCGCCGGGATGCGCTGCGCCCAGCACTGCGCGAACACGCGGCGCCGGATGCCGAGCGCGAAGAAGTCGAGCCCGTCGAGGTAGACGTCGCCATCGGCGAGGAACGCATCGACGTTGCTGTCGTCGAGGCCGCGGTCGAACAGGCGCACGTCGAGGTCGGGGTTGATGTCGCGCGCCATGCGCAGCATCACGTCGATCTTGGGGCGATCGAGCGAGGTCAGCGTGGCGCCGACCTGCCGATTGAAGTTGGCGTAAGCGAAGGTGTCGAAGTCGGCGATCGAAAACGCACCGACGCCGAGCCGCGCGAGCGTCAGCAGATGCACGCCGCCGACACCGCCGAGGCCAGCGATGCACACGCGGGTGCGCTTGAGTTGCTGCTGCTCCGCTTCGGTGACCCATCCGAGATTGCGCGAGAACGCTTCGTCGTACGGAAAAGGTGGCGCAAGGTTCATCGCGGCGTGAGAAATGTCATGAAAAGAGCATCGAAAGCGCGAGCGTGCGCGTCAAACTTCACGTTTTGTAAAAGTCTCTTCCGCACGATCTCACCCGCACGTAGGACATCACCTTGCGAGTTTGTCGGACTGTGCAAGTTGTGACATTCGTAACGTATTGCTTTTCGAGTGTGGCGCACTCGTCACAGGCCCTCGAAACGAGGGGCCGATTTTGGGCTTTTAGACCCTCCATTCGGGGGGTGGCGACGTGCAGTGGCCTCTTCTCCTACAAAAATGCAGACGCGGACTTGATTCAATCTGTTCGTCCGCAAGCCGCGGATCCCCTTCACGCCTTTAGGAGTTCAACATGTTCGGAGTGCGATTTGCCTCATCGCCGCTATTGCGCCGCACCGCGGTCGCACTGGCGGTTCTCGTCTCGGGCGCCGCGGCCAACGCGGCGTTGCCCCAGTTCACCCTCAACCCGGCCGCTTCCGGTCTCGCCGGCACCGGCTTCACCGCCGACAACATCCTGATCTCGGATTACTCGACGGTCACGTTCGCGGGCGGCACGTTCACCGACACGGGCTACCTGTCGGTCAGCAACTTCCAGCTCGGTGGCGCGACGCTCATCCCGCCGGGCCTGAACAGCACGTACGGCCTGTACTTCAAGTTCACCGGCACCGGCACGACGACGCCCGGTGATCCGACGCTCACCGATACGGCGGGCATCTTCTCGACGCTGACCTACCAGCTGTACGGCTACAACGGCGCGCCGGCGACGTTCACAATGGACGCGAGCCACGTCTGGTCCGAGAACGCGACCGGCGAGGTGCTGCTGGCCAGCGGCAGCCTGATGAGCGGCAAAGTGTCGACGACGACGGCCGATGGTGGCCTCTTCGTTCCGTCGGCCAACGCCAAGCTGACCTTCGACATCGCCCCGGGCGCGGCGGGCTTCTTCGCGAACCCGGTGCCGTTCTACAACGTCGCGCTGACGGCGTTCACGAACACCACCTCGGAAGTCACCGCGTTCAGCGGCGGCTTCAGCATCACCCAGGGTGGCGGTTCGATCAACTTCACCTCGGCGGTGCCGGAACCCGAGACGTACGCGCTGATGCTGGCGGGTCTGGGCGCGGTGGCCTTCGTGGCGCGCCGTCGCCGCGGTTGATTCGGCAGTTGTAGTGCAAGATCGCGAGGTCGTGCCGAAGGGCACGGCTTCGTGAATGAAGCGCGCCCCCAGCGCCGGTTGCCCGGCCCTGGGGGCGTTGTTCAAAGAACCGACTGGTCGGAGAGATCGCGTGAAGAACAAGAGCATTCGTTGGGGATGGGCGGCCGGCGTGGCGCTCGCGGCCGCGATCTTGGCCGGCTGCGGTGGTGGTGGCGGCGACTCGGGCGGTGGCGGTACCACCCCCCCGGTCACGTCGACCAGCAGCTTCGATGTCTCGACCGCGTACCGCGCCCGCACGCAGGCCGGCGCGACGGAGAACTACAACTACACCGCGACGAATGGCGGGGTCACGTGCACCGGCACCTCGACGTTCGTCTTTTCGCCGACCGCATCCGCCACCTTTGATGGCGCCACGGTCTTGGCGTCGACGCAGACCGTCACGAGCGCCACGCCGACGCCGGGCTGCGAACTTGGCTCGGGCACCGGCACGAACTACTACAACACCAACTTCGTTCCGGTCGGTCTGTCGGTCAACCCGGGCCTGCCGTCCGAGCAGTACGGCGTGCTGGCCAGCGCCGGCACGCTGCCGAGCGCTGCGAAGGTGGGCGACACCGGCACGATCTCGACGCTCAACGTCTACAGCAACAGCGCCAAGACGACCAAGACCGGCAGCCGGACGGTCACCTACGCGATCGAGGCCGACACGGCGACCACGTCGCTCGTCAACGTGATCACGAAGAGCTACGACAACAGCGCCACGCCGCAGCTGCTGTCGACCGAGCAAAAGCGCTACCGCATGACGGCCGGCGCCGCGACGCTGACGCTGGTGTCCGACGACGTGCAGTTCGCGACCACCAGCACGATCCACATCGTCTACACGCCGCACTGAACGCTCGTTAACGAAGCGCGATCAGAGTCGACGCTCCGACCCGGGGTTGCGGCGGCGTCCTACAGCCGCGGAACACCCGGTCGGCACACCATGGAAACTTCTCATCAACGCTCCAACCGCATGATGCACACCAGCAGTCCTCAGCCGGCCGGCAGAACCATCGCCAGGCCCGGGCCCGATCCGGTGTTCGGTGGCGCGGTCGATCGCGACCAGTGGGTGGCGGCGTGTTCGACGCGTCTTGCGTCGCTGCGGCCGCGCGCGAGTTGGGCGTCGTGCCTGGCGTTGGCGCAGCAGATGTGGGCGGACGTCGGCTGCTTCGATCCGGAGATCGCGGCCGAGATGGAGCACGAGTCCTGCTTCGACGACGCCTGAGCGGCGCTTGAGTCGGCTCAGTGGTGCGGCGCGGGCCGCGCCCGATCATCCGACGGCCCGGCGTAGTTGCCCGGGTGGTAGCCGTGCGAGGCATACATCGCATCGGGTTGGGTCGCCTTGAGGCGGCCGACGATCGACGCCTCTTCCTCGACCGAGAAGAACAGCGGGTACAGCGAGCGCTCGACCAGCGAGTATTCCGGCCGGCCGCCGAAGCGGTCGATCTGTTCGTGGGCGTGGGTGAACCTCAGGCGCATCAGCACCGCCGGCGCATTGACGCGCGGGTTGTGGCGCGGCGCGCAGAGCACTTCGAAGCCGAGCATGCGCTGGTAGTAGCGCACGTGGCGCGGGTTGACCTCGATCAGCAGGTCGTCCAGGCCCATCATCCGATGCGCGAAGATGTACGAGACATGGAACAGCGACGCGAGCACGCGCTTGGACTGCACCACGCTGTCCATCGCGAGCTTGGTGAATTCGCACACGCGCCGGCCTTCGCGGCGGATCGCGTGGGTCTCGCGGGCGAACAGCTCGTCGACATGCAGCCCGTCATCGGAGTCGAAACCGATCGTGATCGTGCCGATGATGTCGTCGTGTTCGCTCGCGGTGAAGGTGATCCGCGTCGGCAGCTGCCGGCTCGGCAGCGGCGTCACGCGGTAGCCGCGCGACGCGTACATCCGGTTGATCAGCACACTGGCCGAACTGCGCTGGCCGTGCGAGTCGGCGGTGCGGATCTTGAAGAGCCGGCTGACCTCGTCGGCGTGGTCTTCGCCGCTGTCGCAAGCGCCCTGAATGAGCGAGCGCAGGGCCGGGTGCGCCTCGTGCGTCACCCCGATGATCGTTTCGCTTTCCAACTCTTCCCTCGCCATGAAGCCGGCCCGGTGTGGTGTGGTTTTGGAGATGCCTTGCGCAGGCACGGGGCCGCTGTCTACCCTGGCCGCGACTCTACTGCCTCACCGGCCGGATTCGGCCGCGCCCGCCGGAAAGAGCATGTAACGCGCTCGCGAGGGCGTGAAGACCACCGGCGCGGAACGACCGGTTACTCGGCATTCAGTCGGCGAGTTCGAACAGCGATGAGCCGTCGCCGTTGTCCTTCACGAGCCGCACGCCCGGGTGGCGCTCGAGCCGGCGGATGCCGCCGGCGCCGCTGAGAAAGGTCAGGTGCACGCCGGGCACCGGGCGCACGCGCCAGTTGCCGTCGGCGCTCGGGTCGATGCCGCCGCCGGCGCCCGCTTGCGCGAGGTGGTCGATCAACACCTGGCGGTTCTCGTCGGGCGAATCGAGCACGACGCGCGCCGCGCCGAGGTTCGGGAAGTTGCCGCCGCCGTAGGCGCGGTAGTTGTTGGTCGCGACGATGAAGCGCGCGTCGGGCACGACCGGCGCGCCGCGAAAGCGCAGGTCCTGCACGCGGTGCGCGTCGGGCGCGACCAGCTCGCCGCGGCTGCTGTAGCGCGCCGGCTGCGTCACATCGAACTCGTAGCTCACGCCGTCGATCGTGTCGAAGTTGAACGACGGGAAGCCCTCGTCGATCAGCGGCTGCTGCTTCGCCCCCGCCGGGTCGATGCGGCGGAACTGGCCGGCCGACATCTCGAGCCACTCGCGCAGCTGCGCGCCGCTCAGCAGCACCGCCTTCACGGTGTTCGGGTACATGTACAGATCGGCGACGTTCTTGATCGCGAGCGGCCCGGCTGGGATGTCGGTGTAGTAGTCCCAGCCCTGGCGCCCGCCGTTCTTGAACGGCGCCGCCGCCGAGAGCACCGGCAGCGCTTCGTACGCCGTGCCCTGCAGCGCACGCTTCACGTAGTCGATCTGCGCATTCGCCACCACCTGCACCGACGGGTCGTCGGCGACGCGCGCGAAGTAGCTGTCGATCGGCGCGCGCGTCGCCGCGACGCGGCCGCGGATGTAGGCCAACGTCGCCGCGTGCTCGGCGGCGATGGTCTGCGCCACCATCGGGTCGGCCGCCACGAGCGAGCGCCTCGAAGCGCGGTCGTAGATCGGCCGGATCGAGGCCTGGCTCGCGCTCACCTTCCAGGCGCCGCCGCTGTCGTCGAGCGTCAGGTCGATCACGCCGAGGTGGTCGCCCCAGCGGCCCGGCATCACGGCCGGAACGCCGGCGATCGTGCCGCGAGCGATGTCGACGTTCGGGCGGTCGGCGAAGTCCTTGCTCGGGAACTCGGCGTGCGAGTGGCCGAACAGGATCGCGTCGATCCCCGGCACGCGCGCGAGCCGGCCGACCTCGTTCTCGGCGCCCTCACCGGCCGCGCTGTTGTCGATGACGCGCTCGAAGCCCGAGTGCGGCACCGCGATCACGAGCTGCGCGCCCTTCGCACGCATCTCGGGCACGTAGCGGCGCGCGGTCGCGACGATGTCGCGCACGACGACGCGGCCGTCGAGGTTCGCCTTGTCCCACTGCATGATCTGCGGCGGCACGAAGCCGATCACGCCGATCGTGATCGGGTGCCGCGCGCCGTCGGCGTCGCGCAGCTCGCGCTTGAGCAGCACGTACGGCGTGAACGCGTGGGGGGCCTGGTCGCCGGCCTTCTCGGCATCGTCGACGTAGACGTTCGCGTTGACGAGCGGGAACGCCGCGCCGGCCATCGCGCGGCGCAGGAACGGCAACCCGTAGTTGAAGTCGTGGTTGCCGAGGTTGCCGGCGTCATAGCCGAGCTTGTTCATCACGCGGTAAGCCGGATGCACCTCGCCATCCTTCAGCGGCGCGATCTTCGCGACCACGTCGCCGAGCGGGTTGCCCTGCAGCAGGTCGCCGTTGTCGATCAGCAGGCTGTTCGGCGCCTCGGCGCGCGCCGCCTTGATCAGCGTCGCGGTGCGGGCCAGGCCGTACTGGTCGGTCGTCGCGTCCTGGTAGTAGTCGTAGTCGAGCAGGTTCATGTGGAGATCGGTGGTCTCCAGGATGCGCAGCTTGACTTCGCCGGCCAGCGCGGCGCCGCCGGCCAGCAGCAGCCACGCGAACGCGGCGCCGGCGCGGCGCCAGTCACGCCACTCACGCCACTCACTCAAGGGAATCGTCATCGGTGTCGCCTTCGGGCAGATGGATCAGGCCGGTCGTGTAGTTGTATTCGAAGACCTCGCCGTGCCGGCCCCACTCGATCGCGGTGCGCAGCACGCGCTCGGCCTCGGCAACGTCGAGGCTCTCGCTGAGCAGGCGCAGGAACGGCTCTTCGGGCAACTCGCCCGACGCCTCCTGCTCGAGGCTGTGGCGGATGTGCGCGGCCAGCGGCACGTGCGCGAGCAGCTGCTGGCCGAACAGCTCCTGGCGCAGCGTGTGTTCGCCGTCGACATAGCGCCGGCCGAGCGGCGTCAGGTGCAGGTCGCCGGCCGCGAGGTTCGCCAGGCCGAGCAGCGACACCGCCTGCGCCAGCGGCAGCAGCTCGTCGTCGGTGAGCTCGGTCTCCTCGGCCAGGCGCGGCAGGTCGGCGCGGCCGCGGAACACATCGCCGGCGAGCAGCTCGAGCAGGCCCTCCATGCGGCCGATGTCGGCCTCGGGCAGGCGCGCGGCGAGCCGCAGCGGCACCGGCTCGCCGCTCGGCGTGCGGCCGGCGCGGCCGCTGCCGGCCGTCATCAGCGCATACACCTCGTCGATCAGCTGGCGCACCTCGGCGCTCTCGGGGTTGCGCGGCCGCGGCAGGTTCACCGCGAGCTGGAAGCGCACCCGGCCCGGATCGCTCGCGAACACCAGCACGCGATCGGCCATCAGCACCGCCTCCTCGATGTTGTGCGAGACGACGAGGATCGCCTTGGTCGGCATCGCCCTGCTCGCCCACAGCTCGAGGATGTCTTCGCGCAGGCGCTCGCCGGTCAGCACGTCGAGCGCAGAGAAGGCCTCGTCCATCAGCAGCACCTCGGGCTCGACGACGAGCGCGCGCGCGATGCCCACGCGCTGGCGCATCCCGCCCGAGAGCTCGCGCGGTAGCGCGCCCTCGAAGCCGGTCAGGCCGATCAGCGCGATCGCCGCCTCGGCGCGGCGCGCGCGCTCGTCGGGCGTGACGCCGCGCGCCTCAAGGCCGAGCTCGACGTTGCCCTGCACCGTCAGCCACGGAAACAGCGCGAACGACTGGAACACCATGCTGACGCCGCGCGCCGGGCCGTACAGCGGCTGGTCGCGCAGCCGCACCTCGCCGGCGTCGGCGCCGATCAGCCCGGCCATGATGCGCAGCATCGTCGACTTGCCCGAGCCGCTCTGGCCGAGCAGTGAGACGATCTCGCCCTCGGCGAGGCGAAAGTCGACGCCCTCGAGCACCGAGCGCAGCCGGCCGTCGGCCGAGCGGAACGACTTGCCCACGCCTTTCAGCTCGACGATCGTCTTCGACATGGCGTCGTGTCTCAGAAGTGCATCCGGTCTTCGGCCATCCGGTACAGCCGGCGCCAGACGAAGTGGTTCATCGCCATCACGAACAGGCACATCATGCCGATGCCCAGCGCGATGCGCGGGAAGTCGCCGATCGCCGTCATGTGCGCGATGTAGCTGCCCAGGCCCTGCGCCTGCAGCGTGGTGTCGCCCCAGGTCACGTACTCGGCGACGATGCTCGCGTTCCACGAGCCGCCGCTGGCGGTGATCGCGCCGGTCACGAAGCTCGGGAACACCGCCGGCAGCAGGTAGCGGCGCCACTTCAGCCAGCCGCTCAGGCCGAGGTTGCGCGCCGCGTAACGCAACTCGGTCGGCACCGTCGACGCGCCGGCGATCACGTTGAACAGCAGGTACCACTGCGTGCCCAGCACCATCAGCGGCGACAGCCACAGGTTCGGGTTCAGCTGCCAGCGCACGATCAGCACGACGACGAGCGGGAACATCAGGTTGACCGGGAACGCCGCGAGGAACTGCGCCAGCGCCTGCAGCCGCCCGGCCCACCGCGGGTTCATGCCGATCCAGATGCCCACCGGCACCCACACCAGCGCCGCCAGCGCGATCAGCACCAGCACGCGCGCCAGCGTGTAGGTGCCGAGCACGAACACGTGCAGCACCTCGGCCGCGCCGACCTCGGCGCGGATGAACGCGACGAGCTGCCAGACCGCGAACAGCACCGCTGCCGCGAGCGCCGCGTCCCAGGCGCGCGACCAGGCCGGGTTCGGCGCGCTCGCGCGGGCCCGGATCGAGGTGCCGTCGTGGCTGCGCCGGAACACCAGCAGCGAGCGCTCGAGCAGGCGCACGACGCGCACGCCGACGGCGCTGAGCGCATCGGTGCGGCGCATCCACGTCAGCAGCCACGAGGTCGGCGCGGCGTCGCTGGTGCCTTCCTCGAAGCGGAACTTGTCGGCCCAGGCCAGCAGTGGGCGGAAGAACAGCTGGTCGTACAGCACGATGCCGATCAACATGCCGGCGATCGCCCAGCCGATCGCGCCGAGGTCGCGGGCCTCGATCGCCAGCGCGATGTACGAGCCGACGCCGGGCAGCTTGATGTTCTGGTTCGAGACCGAGATCGCTTCGGAGGCGACCACGAAGAACCAGCCGCCCGACATCGACATCATCATGTTCCACAACAGGCCCGGCATCGCGAACGGCAGCTCGAGACGCCAGAAGCGCTGCCAGCCCGAGAGCTGGAACACCGCCGCGGCCTCGCGCAGCTCGCCCGGCACGGTCTTCAGCGACTGGTACAGGCTGAACGCCATGTTCCAGGCCTGCGACGTGAAGATCGCGAAGATCGCCGCGCACTCGACGCCGAACAGATTGCCCGGGAACAGCGCGATGAAGCCGGTCACCGTGATCGACAGGAAGCCGAGGATCGGGATCGACTGCAGCACGTCGAGCAGCGGCACCATCACGCGCTCGGCGGCGCGGTACTTGGCCGCGACTGCCGCGAACACGCACGCGAACACGAGCGACGCGGCGAGCGCGAGGAACATCCGCAGCGTCGTGCGCAGCAGGTAGTACGGCAGGTACGAGGGGTCGAGCGTCAGCGGCAGCGCCTGCCCGACCTGATACGGCCGCGCCATCTGCGAGCCGCCATACGCGAGCAGCACCAGCAGCGCGAGCACCAGCGGCAGCAGCGCCCAGTCCCAGCGGTTGCCGCTGGACTCGACCACCTGGCGGGGGAAGAAGCGCTTGGTCGTCATCGGTGCGGGCACAGAAGAGGGGGCCCGCTGCGGGGCACGCGATTGTCACCGCAGCGAATCACGCGCGTGCCGCATGCAAGGCGGTTTGCACAGCTTTGCATGGGATCATCGGGCGATGCTGCCCACGCCGCCGCGCCGGCCACCGCGCCGCTTCCCCGCGTTCCTGCGCCACGTCGGGCCGGGCGTGGTCAGCGGCGCCGCCGACGACGACCCGTCGGGCATCGCCACCTACACGCAGGGCGGCGCGCAGTTCGGCACCGGCGTGCTGTGGACGGTGTTCCTGACGATCCCGTTCATGATCGGGATCCAGCTCGTCAGCGCGCGCATCGGGCGGCAGTCGGGGCAGGGCATCGCCGCCAACCTGCGCGTGCACACGCCGAAGTTCTTCTTGTTCGCGATCGTCGCGCTGCTGCTCGCGGCCAACACGATCAACATCGCCGCCGACATCGCCGCGATGGGCGAGGCGCTGCAGCTGGTGGTCGGCGGCGCCGCGCACTTCCACGCCGTCGGCTTCGGCGTGCTGACGCTCGCGCTGCAGATCTTCGTGCCGTACCGGCGCCTCGCGCCGATCCTGAAGTGGCTGACCTTGAGCCTGTTCGTCTACGTCGCGACCGCGTTCACGGTGCAGATTCCGTGGGCTTCGGTGCTGCACGACCTGGTGCTGCCGCGCGTCATCCCCGACGCCGCGTTCTGGATGACGATCGTCGCGATCCTCGGCACCACGATCTCGCCGTACCTGTTCTTCTGGCAGGCCGCGCAGGAGGTCGAGGAGATGCGCCTGCACGGCGTGACCGCCGGCGCCGAGAGCCGCCGCACGCTGAACCGCGCGAAGCGCCGCATGCGGCTGGACACCGTGATCGGCATGGTGTTCTCGAACGGCATCGCGTTCTTCGTGATGCTGACCGGCGCGCTGGTGCTGCACCGCGCCGGCATCACCGAGGTCGCCAGCGCGGCGCAGGCGGCGCAGGCGCTGCGACCGCTGGCGGGCGAGTTCGCGTTCGCCCTCTTCGCGCTCGGCATCATCGCGACCGGCCTGCTCGCGGTGCCGGTGCTCGCGTCGTCGGCGGCGTATGCGGTGGCCGAGGCGTTCGGCTGGCCGGAGGGGCTCGAGCGCCACTGGCGCGAGGCCAAGGGCTTCTACGCGATCATCGGCGTCGCGACGATCGTCGGCACCGGCCTCGACTTCACGCCGCTCGACCCGATGAAGGCGCTCTACTGGAGCGCGGTGATCAACGGCGTGGTCGCGGTGCCGATCATGGTCGCGATGATGCTGCTGGCCGGCAACCCGCAGGTGATGGGGGCGCTGCCGGTGCGCCGCAAGACGCGTGCGCTCGGCTGGGGCGCGGTGCTGCTGATGGGCGCCGCGGTCGCGATGATGCTCTGGAACCTGCGGCGCTGACACCGCGCGCGGTGGTGTGCCGCCGGTGGCATGACGCTTGCACGCGGCCGGGCCTTCCGCCGCGCCCATCTTCACCGGAGACCGAGACCGTGAACCGCAACGACGTGACCGAGATGATCATCGAGGCCAAGGTGAAGAAGGGCCTGAAGTGGGAAGACGTGGCCAAGAAGGTCGGCCTGAGCAAGGAATGGGTGACGGCCGGCTGCCTCGGCCAGATGACCTTCGACGCGAAGCAGGCCAAGATCGTCGCCAGGGTGTTCGGCCTGCCGGCCGAGGCGGAGAAGTGGCTGCAGGAGGTGCCGTACAAGGGCTCGCTGCCGACCCCCGTGCCGACCGACCCGCTGATCTACCGCTTCTACGAACTGATCAGCGTCTATGGCACGACCTTCAAGGCGCTGATTCACGAGGAGTTCGGCGACGGCATCATGAGCGCGATCGACTTCAAGATGGACCTGACGCGCGAGGCCGATCCGAAGGGCGATCGGGTCAACATCGTGATGTCGGGCAAGTTCCTTCCGTACAAGACCTATTAGGACGAACACGCTGCGCGTGTCGCCCTAATTCGCGGCGTTCGAGCGTCACCGGTGGTGACGCTCAACTTCGCGGGGGCTTGCGGCTCAGGGCCGCTTCGGCCACGGGTCGGACCGACGCGCCGATCGACAGGCGTGCCGAACTTCTCGGGCGGTAGGCGGCGGCCTACCCCGGCCTGCGCCCCCTTCCGACCGCGCCGTCGCGGCGCGATCCGTACAGTGTTCTCGAGGCCGGCCGATCAGCGGGCGCGCCGCTGCCAGGAGAACCACCATGTCATTCGCCCTCTACATCGTCGGTCTCGCGCTGCTCGTCGGCGGCATCGCGTGGGCCCTGGTGACCGCGCACGTGGCGCCGGTCTACATCGGCATCGCCTGCCTGATCGTGCTCGGCATCGGCGTGATGATGGCCGTGTCGCGCACCCGCACGAAGGATCCGCCCTGATCGGGCGCTGATCGATCGGTGCACCGCACGCCATCGCGTGCGGCTCAACCTTGCGGAGGCTACTGCCGGATCAGGGAGATGACGCGGCCTTCGCTGGTCTGCCCGGACAGTGTCCGGTCGTCGATCTTCTTGAACTTCATCGTGAAGTCTTTGCACCCGGTCAGGACTTTGGAGCGATTCACTTCAAAGACCAGTTGGTCGGCCGAAGCGCTGATCACCGCGATCGGTGCCTCGCGCCCGACGCACGGGTTCTTTCTGTCGCGGGCCAGGAATTTCCAGGTCCCGCCGTCGTCGTTGACCACGACGGTGCCTTCGACGTCGGCCGTCTTGTTTCCGTCGAAGCTGGCCGCCCAGCTGCCGTTGTAAGGGTTCGGCGATTGCGCAAAGACGGGCCAGCACAGCAGGGCCGCCACCATGGAAACGAAGTAACGCATGCTCATCGGTACTCCCAACAAGAAGGGGGCTGCGTGGCGCGCGCCATGCGGGCCACCCCCGCATCATGGGGGCAATGCAGCGCTTCGCGGCACCTTTTCGACGCGGCACGGCCGGCGAGCGCCTGCAGCAGCGCCGGCGAGGTGCCGATGATCCCGCAGCGCGCCGCGGCCGATTCGAGCGCACGCGCCTTCTCGTCGACCAGCGAGCGCAGCTGCAGCAGCTGGCCGGCCAGCGTGGCGAGGATCTTCAGCAGCGCCACATCGTCGTCGAGCAGGCGGTGCCGGCGCCGGATGCGGTGCACGCCGAGCACGCCGACGGTGCGGCGGTTGACCTCGATCGGCAGTGCGATGAACGTGACCGTCTCCTGCGGCAACCGGTCGCCGCGCGTAACGGCGCGGGCGAGGAAGCGCGATTCGGCGTCGATGTCCTGCACGATGATCGGCCGGCCGGTGGCGAGCACCGCGCCGGTGATGCCCTCGGCCTGGTAGCGGCCGCGCGCGATCTCGGCGCGCGTCAGGCCGCAGGCGAAGCGGATCGACGACGGCCCCGGCGCGCTGCCGCGCTGCGGCGCGTCGGGCGGATCGCCCGCGGCGGGGCGGGTTATCGGGGCGGCGGCAGCGGGCATGGCGCGAGTGGAGCAAAAATCCCGCCATGCGCACCGCGGCGGGGCGGCATCGGCCTTGCATGCCGCCATTCCCGCCCGTGGGCCCACGCACCGTTCGGAGGAGTCGACGATGAATGAGCACACGATCGCGCTGGTCCGGGAGAGCTTCGATCTGGTCGAGCCGATCGCCCCGCAGGCCGCCGAGCAGTATTTCGCGCACCTGTATGCGATCGACCCGCCGCTGCAGCGCGTGCTCGGGCCCGACATGCCGGCCCGCGCCGTGCGCCTGATGCCGCTGCTGGCGACGGCGATCGCGCACCTCGACGAATCCGACGCGCTGATGCCCACGCTGCGCCAGCTCGGCCGCCATTTGGCCGAGCGCGGCGTGCAGCCGGCGCACTACGAGAGCTTTCGCGCGGCGCTGCTGAAGACGCTCTACGAGAGCCTGGGTGTGGCCTACACCGAAGACGTCGAGGCGGCCTGGATCGACGTCTACGGCGTGGTCGCGCAGACGATGCAGCGCGCCGCGACGGCCATCGCCTGACGCCGGTTCAGGCCGGCACGAACGTCAGCGCCGCGCCGTTGTTGCAATAGCGCTTGCCGGTCGGCTTCGGGCCGTCGTCGAACACGTGGCCCTGGTGGCCCTCGCAGCGTACGCAGTGGTACTCGGTGCGCGGCGCGATCAGCTTGTAGTCGGTCTTCGTGACCAGAGCGCCGGGCAGCGGCGCGTAGAAGCTCGGCCAGCCGGTGCCGCTGTCGAACTTGGTCTGGCTGCCGAACAGCGGCAGTTCGCAGCCGGCGCAGCGGAACACGCCCTTGCGGTGCTCGCCGTTGAGCGGGCTGGAACCCGGGCGCTCGGTGCCTTCGTGGCGCAGCACCTCGTAGGCCGTCGGCGACAGGCGACTCTTCCACTCGGCATCGGTCAGGCGCAGCGGCGCGGGCGCCGCGCCGGCCGCGGCCGGCGGCGCCGCG
>DATMIN010000175.1:0-3042 GCA_035554275.1 Burkholderiaceae bacterium | reverse complement strand
GCTTCGCGCGCATCGTGCTGACGCCGAACGCGAAGACCGACGGCGTGCGCCACGTGCTGGTGATCGAGCCGACCGGGCTGCAGATGCCGGCGCGGCCGGACGTGCCGGTCGACGATCCGAAGGCGGCGACGGCGAAGAAGGGTGCGAAGGCGCCGGCCAAGGCCGCTTCCGCCGCCGCGCCGAAGGCGGCCTCGGCAGCCGCCTCGAAGGCTGCGCCATGATCATGCCGCGCAAGGGCTTACGAGGGAGCGCGTCATGATCATGCCGCGCTCCAGTGGCCAGCTGCTGCTGCCCGTCAACCCGCTGTTCGTCGGGTCGACGCTGCTGGTCGCGTTCGCGCTCAACATCGTGCCGCTCGGCCGCGTGCCGATGATGCCGGACTTCGTCGCGCTGGTGCTGGTGTTCTGGAACGTCCACCAGTCGCGCCGCGTCGGCGTCGGCCTGGCGTTCTTCTTCGGCCTGATGATGGACGTGCACGACGGCGCGGTGCTCGGCCAGCACGCGCTGGCCTACACGCTGCTGAGCTTCTTCGCGATCACGATCCACCGCCGGCTGCTGTGGTTCACGGTGCCGTCGCAGGCGGTGCAGATCCTGCCGCTGTTCCTCGCCGCGCACGCGGTGTCGCTGGTCGTGCGGATGATCGCCGGCGGCATGTTCCCCGGCTGGCAGGTGCTGCTCGCGCCGGTGTTCGAGGCGCTGCTGTGGCCGATCGCGACCTGGCTGCTGCTCGCGCCGCAGCGCCGCGCGCCCGATCCGGATCAGAATCGACCCCTGTGAGTTGATGGCATGACCGAACTCAAGAACGTCGAGCAGGAGGTGCGGCGCTTCCGCCTGCGGCTGGTGGCCGCGTCGGCGTTCGTGCTGTTCGCGTTCGGGCTGCTCGCGGCGCGCCTCGTCTACCTGCAGGTCTACAAGCACGAGGAGCTGCAGACGCAGGCCGAGAACAACCGCATCACGGTCGTGCCGATCGTGCCGAACCGCGGGCTGATCCTCGACCGCAATGGCATCGTGCTGGCGAACAACTACTCGGCCTACACGCTCGAGCTCTCGCCCGCCAAGATCGACGATCTCGACGCCACGATCGACCGCCTCGCCACGCTCGTCACGATCGAGCCGCGCGACCGCAAGCGCTTCAAGCGCCTGATGGACGAGAACAGCAAGAGCATGGAGTCGCTGCCGATCCGCACCAAGCTCTCCGACGACGAGGTCGCGCGCTTCACCGCGCAGCGCTTCATGTTCCCCGGCGTCGACATCAAGGCGCGGCTGTTCCGCAACTACCCGCTCGGGCAGGTCGGCAGCCACCTGATCGGCTACATCGGCCGCATCAACGAGGCCGAGAAGGACAAGATCGACGACTCCGAAGACGAAGCCAACTACCGCGGCACGCAGTACATCGGCAAGCTCGGCATCGAGCAGAGCTACGAGGCCGAGCTGCACGGCACCGCCGGCTTCGAGGAGATGGAAACGAGCGCGAGCGGCCACCCGGTGCGGCGCCTGACGAGCCGGCCGGCCACGCCGGGCAACGCGCTCGTGATGTCGATCGACATCAAGCTGCAGGCGCTGGTCGAAGACCTGTTCGGCGACCGGCGCGGCGCGCTCGTCGCGATCGACCCGCGCAGCGGCGAGGTCCTCGCGTTCGTCAGCAAGCCCAACTTCGACCCGAACCTGTTCGTCGACGGCATCGACCAGGAGAGCTGGAAGGCGCTCAACGAGTCGCTCGACAAGCCGCTGCTGAACCGGGCGCTGCGCGGCACCTACGCGCCCGGCTCGACCTACAAGCCGTTCATGGCGCTGGCGGCGCTGACGCTGGGCAAGCGCACGCCGCAGCAGGTCACCTACGACCCGGGCTTCTACAACTTCGGCGGCCACACCTTCCGCGACGACAAGGAGGGCGGGCACGGCTCGGTCGACATGTACAAGTCGATCGTGCAGTCGTGCGACACCTACTACTACACCCTGGCCAACGACCTCGGCGTCGACGCGATGCACGACTTCATGGCGCCGCTCGGCCTCGGCCAGCTGACCGGCATCGACATGCAGGGCGAACTGCGCGGTGTGCTGCCCTCGACCGCGTGGAAGCGCAACGCCTACCGCAAGAAGGAGGCGCAGAAGTGGTACGCCGGCGAGACGATCTCGCTCGGCATCGGCCAGGGCTACAACAGCTTCACGATGCTGCAGCTGGCGCAGGCCACCGCCACGCTGGCCTCGGGCGGGCAGCGCTACAAGCCGCACCTCGTCAAGCTGGTCGAGAACTTCGAGACCCGCGAGCAGCGCCGCGCGATCGGCGAGGCGCTGCCGGCGCTGAACTGGAAGCCCGAGCACGTGGCGGTCGTGCGCCACGCGATGTACGGCGTGACGCAGGAGGGCACCGCGCGGCTCTCGTTCGCGAACACCGGCTACCAGGCCGGCGGCAAGACCGGCACCGCGCAGGTGATCGGCATCAAGCAGGGCGAGAAGTACAACGCCAAGAACATCGACGAACGGCACCGCGACCACGCCCTCTTCACCGCGTTCGCGCCGCTCGACACGCCCACCGTGGCGCTGGCGATGGTGGTCGAGAACGCCGGCTTCGGTGCCGACAACGCCGCGCCGATCGCGCGCCGCGTGTTCGACTACCTGCTGATGGGCCAGTACCCGAGCGAGGCCGACATCGCGGCCACGCGCCTCGGCCAGTCGAAGGCGCCGATCGGCACGCCGCGGCCGGCGGCGTCGGTGCCGGTGCCGGGCACGACGGTCGACGGCTCCGCGGCCGCGCTGGTCGGGCCGAGCCTCGACGCGGTTCCGGTCCCGGTGCCGGCGGCTCAGGCGTCGGGCGTGGCCGCCGGCGCGGCGCGCGCGGCGCTGCTGTCGTCGGCCGAGCCCGAGCGCGCCGTCGCGATGACCAATAGCCGGTTGCGCCGGTGAGCGCGGTCTTCGATCGGCCGTCGCCGTGGCGGCGCCTGAAGCCGGTGTTCGTCGGCTTCGACGGCCCGCTGGTGCTGGCGATGCTGCTGCTCGGCGTGGCCGGGCTGATCACGATGTACTCGGCCGGCTTCGATGCCG
>DATMIN010000174.1:0-7415 GCA_035554275.1 Burkholderiaceae bacterium | reverse complement strand
GGCGTTGCCGGTCGCGTTGATGCGCGGCGTCGCGCCCGGTGCCGCGATCACGCTGCCCGAGCCCTTCAGCACGACGCTGCACTCGAAGCGCGCGGCCAGTGCGGCCGCGGCGTGCAGACGATCGGCCTGCACGTCGGCGGTGGCGATGCCGAGCAGGCGCGCGGCCTCGAGCGGGTGCGGCGTCAACACCGTGGCCCGGCCGCGCGCTGCCCGTGCGCGCAGCAGCGTGGCGAGCGAGGTGTCGAGCGCGATCGCGTTCAGCGCATCGGCGTCGAGCACGAGCCGGTGCGCGCCGCCGAGCAGGCGCGCGAGGTGCGGGCGCACCGCCTCGCCACCGCCGCAGCCGGCAACGATGGTGCCGTGCGCGAGCGCCTCGCGCGTCGCACCGTGCGCTTCGCGAAACATCAATTCGGGGCGCGTGGAGTCGAGCGCGATCGCCGCAGCGCTGGTGTCGAGCAGCTTCACGTAGACGCGGCCGGCGCCGGCGGCATGCGCGGCGCGCGCCGCGAGCAGCGCCGCGCCGGCCATCCCCGGCGCGCCGCCGACCACGGTCACGTCGCCGAAGCTGCCCTTGTGCTGCAGATGGCGGCGCGCGGGCGCGGCGGGCCGCGCGCTGCCCGACAGCCACGCAATCGGTTCTGCAGACGAAGGCTCGACACCCAGGTCATCGAACCAGACGCGCCCCGCCTGGTCGCGGCCCGCGGCGGTGAACAGGCCCGGCTTCAGCGTCAACAGCGCGAGCGTGTTCGCGGCGCACACGCACGCGGCGCCGAGCGGGCGGCCAGTGTCGGCGTGCAGGCCGGAGGGCAGGTCGATCGCGAGCACGCGGGCGTCGAACGCGTTCAGCGCGTCGATCGCTGCGGCGATCGCGCCGGCGGGCGCGCGCGCGGCGCCGACGCCGAGCAGCGCGTCGATCGCGAACCCGTGCGTCGCGCCGGGCGACGGGGCCGTGGACAACGTCACGCCGGCGGCCTGCGCGCGCGCGAACGCATCGGCGGCATCGGCCGGCAGCGCCTCGGCGTTGGCGAGCAGCGAGACCTCGACGTCGTACCCCGCGGCGCGCAACTGCAGCGCCGCTTCCAGCCCGTCGCCGCCGTTGTTGCCCGGCCCGGCGGCGATCCAGAACGAGCGCGCATTCGGCGCGAGCGCACGCGCCAACCGCGCGACCGAGTTGCCCGCGCGGCGCATCAACGTGTGCGCGGGCAGCGCGGCACTGGCGGCGCGCTCGATCGCGCGGGTCTGCGCCGCGTCGTGCAGCGGCTGCTCGAGGGTGATCGGCAGCACCGGTCGCATCGCGATCAGCCGTGCAGGCGCTCGATGCCGAGGCCGTCGACCGCGATCGAGGCCGGCCGGCCGGCGACCGCGTCGGTGAGCAGCCGCGCCGACCCGCACGCCAGCGCCCAGCCGCTGCCGCCGTGGCCGAGGTTCAGCCACACGCCCGGCACGCCGCTCGCGCCGAGCACCGGCGGGCCGTCGGGCAGCATCGGGCGCGCGCCTTTCCACACCAGCGCCTGGTTCAGCCGCGCGCTGCCGGGGAACCAGTCGTGCAGCACCTTGTAGAGCGTGGCCAGCGCCTTCGGATGGTGCCGGCGCGCATCGCCGCCGATCTCGGCGCTGCCGGCGACGCGCACGCGCGTGCCGAGCCGGCTGATCGCGACCTTGTAGCGCTCGTCCATCAGCGCCGCCCGCGGGCCGTGGTCGGGGTGCGCCTCGTGCTGGCGCAGCGGCGCGGTGATCGAGTAGCCGTACACCGCCTGCATCGGCAGCCGGATGCCGAGCGGCCGCAGCAATTCGTGCGCGCCCATCGCGGCGCAGACGACGACCGCGTCGAAGCCTTCGGTGACGGGCAGCAGCGGCATCGGCTCGGTGTCCTGCGCGTCGCTCGGCCCGGCCTCGGCGGCGAATTGCGACGCCGCGCCGCCGTCGTCGGGCGGCAGGTGACGGTGCACGAGCTGCGGCGCGGCGCCGGCGACGATGCGCTCGACCTGCGTGTGGAAGCGAAAGCGCACGCCGAGCCGCTGCGCCTCGCTGCGCAGCAGCGTCGCGAACTGGCGGCAGTTGCCGACCAGGTCGTCGGGCAGGTGGATGCCGCCGTGCAGCGGCGTCTCGGGGCTCAGGTCGGGCTCGATCGCGCGGCATTGCGCGGCATCGAGCAGCTCGAAGCGTGTGTTCAGCTCGGTCAGCGAGGCGAGGCCGGGCTGCACCAGCGCCAGGTCCTTCTCGCTGCGCAGCAGCACGAGGTAGCCGTCACGGCGCTCGTGGCCGAGCTTCAGGTCGCGCGTCAGGCGGCGCAGCCGCTCGCGGCTGAATGTCGCGAGCCGCTGCATCCGCAGCCGGTTGGCGTGGTACTCGGGCGAATCGCAGGCGCGCCACCAGCGCCACATCCAGGCCAGCGTGCGCGGGTCGAGCGTCGGGTGCACGCGCACCGGCGCGTGCCGGCTCAGCAGGTGGCCGAGCACCTTGCGCGGCATCCCCGGCGCGGCCCACGGCGTGACGTACCCCGGCGCGACCAGGCCCGCGTTCGCGAAGCTGCACTCGGCGGCGACCGTGCCGTGGCGCTCGAGCACCGTCACGTCGTGCCCGTCGCTGGCCAGCTCGTAGGCCGTGGTGACGCCGACGATGCCGGCGCCGATGACGGCGACCTTCATGCCGGCGCCGCCGCGGCCAGCGCCGCCTCGACCGCGAGCGCGGCGGCCAGCAGCGTGTCGTCGCGCAGCGCGCTGCTCCACAGCATCAGGCCGACCGGCATCGTGCCCGGCGCGTGGCATGGCAGCGAGAGCGCGCAGCCGTCGAGCAGATTCACCACCGACGGGTTGCGCAGCAGCTTCGCATTGACCGCGAAGAACGCGTCGTCGCTGGCGACGAGCGGCGCGATCGGTGGCGCGACGATCGGCACGGTCGGGCTCAGCAGCGCGTCGAACGGCGCGAGCGCCGGCGTCATGCGCTCGATCCAGTCGCGGCGTGCGTGCAGCAGATCGATGTAGTCGGCCGCGCTCATCGACTCGCCGCGCCGGATGCGGCGCGCGACGCGCGGGTCGTACGCGGCCTCGTGCGCCGCGAGCCGATGGCGGTGCCAGGCCCACGCCTCGGCCGGCGAGAAGCCGCCGGTCGCGTTGATCGCCGCGACATCGCCGAGCGGCGCGAGCGCGATCTCATCGACTTGCGCGCCGGCGCGTCGAAGCGTGAGCAGCGCGCGTTCGAAGCCCGCGGCGACGGCGGGCTCGAGGTCGTCGAGCATCAGCGTCGTCGGCACGCCGAAGCGCATCGCGCGCAGTGGGCGGGTGTCGACGGCGACCGTGCGCGCCGCAAGCACCTCATGCAGCAGCACCGCGTCGCGCACCGTGCGCGTGATTGCGCAAACCGTGTCGAGCGTGGTCGAGAGCGGCACCGCGCCGGCGCTCGGCACCAGCCGCGCGGTGCTCTTGAAACCGACGAGGCCCTGCAGCGCCGCCGGGATGCGGATCGAGCCGCCGGTGTCGGAGCCGAGCGCGGCATCGGCCGCGCCGGCCGCGACCGAGACCGCGCCGCCCGAGGTCGAGCCGCCGGGGATGCGCGCCTCGGCATCGAGCGCGGCGGTGGCCGGATTCGCCGGCGTGCCGTGGTGCGGGTTGAGGCCGACGCCGGAGAACGCGAACTCCGACATGTTGGTGCGCCCGACGAGGGCGGCGCCCGCGGCCCGCAGGCGCCCGACGGCCGGGCAGTCGGCAGCGGCTGGTGCGTCGCCGGCGAGCAGCGTCGAGCCGGCAGCGGTGACTTCGCCGCGCACGTCGAACAGGTCCTTGATGCCGATCGGCATGCCCGCGAGCGGCCCCGTCGGCGCGCCGGCGGCGCGCGCCGCGTCGACCGTGCGCGCCACCACGACCGCGCTGTCGAACGAGGTATTCAAGAAGGCGTCTCGACAGGCCGGCGCGGCGGCCGCGGCGGCGGCGGCCTCGAGGCGGGCGAGCGCAGAGCGGGCGGAGGGGGAGCCGGGCGAAGCGTCTGTCATCGGGCTGCTATAATCGATCGGCTTGACCGGAAGTGGTTTTTCACCCGGCAAGTAAATCGCGAACCGGCTGTTTAAAGGTGTTGCGACAAGCGTGTCGCGAGGTGTCGCGCCCCGCTTGTTGCGATTCAAGTCGGATTCTAGAACCAACCTTTTGGAGTCTTCATGACCGTCACCATGCGTGAAATGCTGGAAGCCGGTGTCCACTTCGGGCACCAGACACGCTTCTGGAACCCGAAGATGGCCCCATACATCTACGGCCATCGCAACAAGATCCACATCATCAACCTCGAGAAGACGCAGCCGCTCTTCAACGACGCGATGAAGTTCGTCCGCGGCATCGCCGCCAAGCGCGGCACGATCCTGATGATCGGCACCAAGCGCCAGGCGCGCGAGGTGATCGCCTCGGAAGCCAAGCGCGCCGGCATGCCCTACGTCGACCAGCGCTGGCTCGGCGGCATGATGACCAACTTCAAGACCGTCAAAGGCTCGCTGAAGCGGCTGAAGGACATGAAGGCGCAGGTCGAGGCCGGCACCGAGATCCGCATCAAGAAGGAAGCGCTGATGTTCCAGCGCGAGCTGGCCAAGCTCGAGAAGGACATGGGCGGCATTCAGGACATGAACGCGCTGCCCGACGCGATGTTCGTGATCGACGTCGGCTACCACAAGATCGCGATCCTCGAAGCCAAGAAGCTCGGCATTCCGATCATCGGCATCGTCGACTCGAACCACTCGCCCGAGGGCATCGACTACGTGATCCCCGGCAACGACGACTCGTCGAAGGCGGTCGCGCTGTACGCTCGCGCCGTGGCCGACGCGGTGCTCGAAGGCAAGGCCAACGCGACCAACGAGGTCGTGCAGGCGGCCGGCGGCGACGAGTTCGTCGAGGTCAGCGAAAGCGCCTGAGGCCCCGAGCCCGGCCGGCCGCTGCGCCGCCGCCGGGGTTTCTGCACAAGGGGCCGCGGGCCCCTTTTGTCCAATCCGAATTGACAGGAGTTCGACAAGATGGCTGCAATCACCGCGAGCATGGTGGGCGCGCTGCGCGCCAAGACCGACGCGCCGATGATGGAATGCAAGAAGGCGCTGACCGAAGCCGGCGGCGACATGGAGCGCGCCGAGGAGTTGCTGCGCGTCAAGCTCGGCAGCAAGGCCGGCAAGGCCGCGTCGCGCATCACCGCCGAAGGCGTGATCGTTTCGGCGGTGGTCGGCGATGCGGGCGCGCTCGTCGAAGTTAATTGCGAGACCGACTTCACCTCGAAGAACGACATGTTCCTGGCGCTGGCGAACGCGTGCGCCCGCCTGGTCGCCGAGAAGAACCCGGCCGACGTGGCCGCGCTGTCGGCGCTGCCGTACACGCAAGACGGCTACGGCCCGACGCTCGAAGACGTGCGCAAGGGCCTGATCGGCACGATCGGCGAGAACATGTCGATCCGCCGCTTCAAGCGCTACGAGGGCAGCAAGCTCGCGAGCTACCTGCACGGCACGCGCATCGGCGTGCTGGTCGAGTACGAGGGCGACGAGGTCGCGGCGAAGGACGTGGCGATGCACGTGGCGGCGATGAAGCCGGTCGCGCTGACCTCGGCCGAGGTGCCCGCCAAGCTGATCGAGACCGAGCGTTCGGTCGCGACGCAGAAGGCCGCCGAAGACGCCGACAAGGCCAAGGCCGACGGCAAGACGCCGCAGTCGGCCGAGATCGTGACCAAGCGCATCGAAGGGTCGGTGGCGAAGTTCCTGAAGGAAGTGAGCCTGTTCAACCAGGCCTTCGTGAAGAACGACAAGCAGACCGTCGAGCAGATGCTCAAGGAGCGCGCGACCAAGGTGAAGGGCTTTACCTTGTACGTCGTCGGCGAGGGCATCGAGAAGAAGGTCGACGACTTCGCGGCCGAGGTGGCGGCGCAGGTGGCTGCGGCGAAGGGCGCCTGAAGACTTAGACTTCCGGTCGGCGCCACCCGCGCGCCGTGCCCCCGGCGCCACCGCGCCGCGCCACGACAACCACGGAGCCCGACCGATGGCCGCTTACCAGCGCATCCTGCTGAAACTCTCCGGCGAGGCCCTGATGGGCGACGATGCCTACGGCATCAACCGGGCCACGATCGTTCGCATCGTGCGCGAGGTGCAGGAGGTGACGCAGCTCGGCTGCGAGGTGGCGGTGGTGATCGGCGGCGGCAACATCTTCCGCGGCGTGGCCGGCGGCTCGGTCGGCATGGACCGCGCCACCGCCGACTACATGGGCATGCTGGCCACCGTGATGAACGCGCTGGCGCTGGCCGACACGATGCGCCAGGAGGGCATGACGGCGCGCGTGATGTCGGCGATCGGCATCGAGCAGGTCGTCGAGCCCTACGTGCGCCCGAAGGCGCTGCAATACCTCGAGGAAGGCAAGGTCGTGGTCTTCGCCGCCGGCACCGGCAACCCGTTCTTCACGACCGACACCGCCGCCGCGCTGCGTGGCGCCGAGATCGGTGCGCAGATCGTTCTGAAGGCGACCAAGGTCGACGGCGTCTACACCGCCGACCCGAAAAAGGACCCGAGCGCGACGCGCTACGCCGAGCTGACGTTCGACGAGGCGATCACGAAGAACCTGCAGGTGCTCGACGCGACCGCGTTCGCGCTGTGCCGCGACCAGAAGCTGCCGATCCGCGTGTTCAGCATCTTCAAGCCGGGCGCGCTGAAGCGGGTGGTGCAGGGCGAAGACGAAGGCACGCTGGTGCGTGTGTGAGCCGATCGGCTCGTTTCGAGTTGAAGCTGAAGAGAGTCAGGTCATGAGCATTGCCGACATTAAAAAGACGGCCGAGCAGAAGATGGGCCGCTCGATCGAATCGTTCAAGGGCGAGCTGCAGAAGATCCGCACCGGGCGTGCGCATCCCGGCATCCTCGATCAGGTGCAGGTCGACTACTACGGCTCGATGGTGCCGATCAGCCAGGTCGCCAACGTCAGCCTGCTCGACGCGCGCACGATCAGCGTGCAGCCGTGGGAAAAGGGCATGGGCGCCAAGATCGAGAAGGCGATCCGCGAGTCCGATCTCGGGCTGAACCCGGCGACGCAGGGCGATCTGCTGCGCGTGCCGATGCCCGCGCTGACCGAAGAGCGCCGCCGCGAATTGACCAAGGTCGTGCGCCACGAAGGCGAAGAGGCGCGCATCGCGGTGCGCAACCTGCGACGCGACGCCAACGAGCACGCCAAGAAGCTGCTGAAGGACAAGGAGATCAGCGAGGACGAAGAGCGCCGCTCGCTCGACGAGTTGCAGAAGCTCACCGACCGCACGATCGCCGAGATCGACCGGCTCGTCACGGCCAAGGAAGCCGAGATCATGGCGGTCTGAATTGAGTGCCGTTCCCGCCCCGCGCGTGCAGCCGAACGTTCCGCGCCACGTCGCCATCGTGATGGACGGCAACGGCCGCTGGGCCAAGAAGCGTTTCATGCCGCGCT